>NZ_CP049367.1 GCF_014058425.1 Companilactobacillus pabuli | reverse complement strand
AAAGCCCAAAATAAACAATAAGATGGCTGTTAAAGTTATTTGACGTTTAAATGTTAAAATAACAAATAACACACTCAAAAATTTCCAAAGATATCCCTTTTTGAAATAACAAAAAAAACCAGCAAAGCCAACTGATAATAGTGCAAATGTTGAAGATTCAAGTACAGTAGAATCTGTGTTCTGATAATTTATGGTAGATAAATTATCAAGTATCCCTGATATCCCTATTTTAAGAATACACATAACCAATAATTGATATCAGGAGTCCCAGCTTAAAGGCTGTGTGTATTTCTGATTTGTTCCAGGTATTATAACTAGGAAAGCATACAACATTGGGATAAAGACGAATATAAAAGTTGAATTATTCGAAGGGCTAAATTCTGATGATTCAATCGAAAGAATAATAGAAATTATTGAAACTATTACAAAGAAATAAAAAAACTTTTTAAAGTTATTAAGTAGTAATGTATCAGAAGTTAATTTTTTTTTTCGAAAAATATGCTAAAAGTTCAAAAATAACGCACAGGCTTAATATTCCGTACTTTAATAAGCTTGAAACTGAAAAAAGACCAGCTCCCGAAATATTATCATTATTTGAACTAAAAACTATATATCACAATTAGAAGTATGAATAAAAAAAACGTCCACTATATAGTTGATTATTTATTTTAAAAAACAAGTTTAACCTCCATTTATAAAACTCAAAACTTCTCGATACATGATTCTCCAACTTTTTTAACTGCTTCATGAAAGCTAATAAGTTTAGTCCATGAGAATGCTTAACTAACAATCGTGGTACTTTGGCAATTACATAACCATCCTGAATTATTCTATATGCTACTTCAACATCTTCTCCACCATTGCCCAAATCAACTTGGAATGGATGCTTAACTAACAAATTTTTCTTGCTGCGGCATTACAGCAACTAAAAATTCCTGGGTGAATTGTTGTCTCGTACTTAACCTGATTATCCATACCCTTAACACGATTTTTTAAATATCCTAAATAATTATATGTTTTTTCATAAATAGAACCATCTGGTAAAGCAATAACATCACCATAGCAACCGCCTATTTTTTCGTCCTGGAATATATTGTTTATATTCAGTAAATAATCATCATTTACAGGTACAGAATGTCCACTTAAAAAACAAACAATATCTCCCATAGAATTTTTTACACCGACGTTACTTGCATAGCTATAATTAAATTCTTTTTTTCTATAAAAACTAATTTAGTATCAAATTTTTTCAAAATTTCTACAGTTCCGTCCGTAGACCCTGAATCCACAATAACTATTTCATAATTTTTATATGTCTGTTTTTGTAAGCTTTCTAATACTTCACCGATATGTTTTTCTTCATTGTAGGTCCTAATAACCACACTTATCTTGTTATCCATATCTACCCATACCTATCCTTTTTAATTTTTTATTGGAACAATGCATCTACAATATGAGTGAATTTAGCAATAAAATCATCATTATTTGAGTGGTAAATTATAGGAATTTCCTTATTCAAAATCGGATTAAAACTTTTCTTTAATTCGACGTCACTATCAAGATAGATTCCGCCTTCGTTTAGTAAAACCCACATGCGGGCAACGTCTGACGCAAATGCATATCGCAAATTGCTTATTGCAGCCCGGTAGTACGTATTCTGGGTCACCACGTCTGGCAAATTATCATTAGTCCAAACCTTAATTTCGTAATCACTGGCGAATTTCTTAAGTGCCATCGAATATTTAGTGGCTTGTTCAAGCTTACCTGTTCCGGTGATGTCGATAAGATGAATCACTTTTGGTATGTAATTTATTGTCATTATGGCACCAACTGTTCAATTATATTCTCTAAGTCACTGCAAAATTTTTGTTGATGTGACTTGTACCCTTTTACTGCCATACCTTTGCGAACATCATCCAACGCACCCTCCAAAGGATCGTCCTTATATACCGCAATAATTGGAAAAGCCTTGGACTCAAGAAACTTGGTGAACTCCACTTGATGGTTGTTAACATGTTCATTTAAGTCATGATAACGTGGAACAATGATAGGCGTAATTTTTGCGTTCAATGCATCGAACATTGAGGCAGGACCAGCATGCATCACCACACAATCGCATTTTTGGTACATTTCCTTCATATGAGAATAAGTCATAAACTTTTCACAATGAATGTTTTTTCCTGTTGGAACAACAGAATATCCATATTGAACATAGAACTCATCTTGTGGATTATCTTTAGCAGCGAGTTCAATTTGCTTCATAAGCCTGGTAAATGATTGCTCATGTGTTGCAACCGTGACGAATATTTTCATTAGAAAAGGCTCCCCAGATTGATAGCTTTAGGATAAACTTTCTTCATTTCATCCCATTGGACAATAAATTTATCGGTGATTGGATACACTAATCTGCCCGTAACGGTTGATTTATCGATTCTATCGAACACTTCTATATAGACTAATTTTGCACCAATTAACTTTCCAATATAGAAGAACGGAACTGCAACACCTGCTCCGCTTGAAATAATTACATCTGGTCGTTCTTTAAGTAGAACTCGAAATGCCACAAACGTGTTTCGAATGAGATTAAAAACATTTCGATTCGTTGGGAAATACGCTTTATACCAGCGTTCCTCAGTCAAGTATGAAGATGCGTCGGGTTTATCGAACGTCACCCAAAAACGATCATGCTTATGCCAGACAGGTTCTAGTTGCTTAAGATGCGTCAAATGCCCACCACTCGATCCAACTAATGCTATTTTCATCAATGTCCCCCATATATACATGCTTATATATGTCTCATATACAATCCCTTTCAATGACATATACAGGCATAAAAATTTACAGTGCTTGCCCAGTCACTACCGATACATGGAAGGCACACATTGGTGAATGCAAATTACCATGGAAACGGCAAACCCGGTTGGACACCTCTTACAATTTATCATAAATATAACTAAATTTGAACTTTACAGTACATCATGGTGCTGGCTCCTATGTTAGATTTGCAAATATAGAGGCCAATCATAGCTATTTACTTTTAGTCTTATTGTACATCAAATATGTTGAGTTGAACTTTTTCCACCAAGACTATTCGCTAAAGTTTAAGTACTTTAAATTATTAAAGAATAGTCCCTACCACGTGCTTGCTATCATGTTGGTAGGGACCATTTATCTATTTCATCAGGTCATCAAAGGTTTGGTTAACCGCCTCTTGATCTCGATTGTTCGTAAATTCTTTAACTAGTTGTAAGTCACTCCAATCATTGGCAACTTCCTTAGTCGCATAAATCGTAACTGATGTGCGCTTCGCAAACTAGGTTTGGACTAACACCACATTGCCAATTAATGGGGCCCTTCGTCTGTTCGGTAATCCGCCACTTATACAATTTTTTGGTGTTTAAAACATGTTTCGCCCGATTTTCGGGATCATGCACAATATGATAGGCCATCAACACATTATCAGCCATGTTTATTCCGTCCATTATTGGTCAGTAGTTACTCCTTAACACCATTAGTATACGTGCTGAGCCCTCAAACTAGCACTTATTTGAACTAAGCCATCAATCGATCAAACCAAGTTTGATGATGACCAGTCTGGCCATCTTAACTACTTTAGTAACCGTTGGCTTAGGCGCTTGATTTGTTGTTCGGCTTGGGCGACTAATTGTGCTTTCCAGGCTTTAACGTCTGCTTTACTCGGCATTGTCTACCCCTCCTCATCTTCAAAAATATCATTCAATATAGGGGCTACGTTGATTTGAATCGGGGTCGTGCCATAAAGGGCGATGTAGCCATCAGCTAATTTTTGCCAAGCCACTTGATAATAGGCTCCGTTACCAGTGATTTCTTTTAAATACTTGTAGGTTCCTTTAGCCTGTAAAACTGGTAATTCACTCCCAATGACTGCTAATTTATTATCCATTTTATGATCTCCTTTGCTTTGCTAATCTCACCCGTTGTTTGGGTTTACTTTTAGGGTTGTAAAAGTGAACCTAAATGACGGGTTCACCAACCGGAACGTAGTGCAGGGCGGTAGGCAGGTTCTAATCAAAATCAAAACTTAATTTATGGCCGTCAAGCTTTAACTTGGCGTCAAACGACTTTCCTTTTTTACTCTTGAAACCCTTTAATTTGCTCGTTTCCCCCTTGGTGACCAACGCTTTAATTGCGGTCTTACCGAGGGTCTTACTGCTCCATTTCTTGGGCAGGGTAAAACTTTCGCCTTGCTTAGGCTTTACAATGTAAAACTTCTGTTTATTTAAAACGGTCGCTTGCGGTGTTTCTAAGAAGACCTCGTCGGACTTTTGTGCTTGCTGTTGGTGATTGATTTGTTGCTTAATGGCTGCATTGCCGGTTAATTGTGTGGGAACATCAGCGATTAACTTGGCCACAAAGTTCTTAATCTGGCTCAAAAAGTTATCCGGGGTGCGTTCTTCGGTACTGATTTGCTGTAACGCTTGCTCCCATTTAGCTGTCATTTCTGGACTAGTTAGCAAGGGTTCGAGTTCGACTGCTTTACATAAAGTGATTCCGGCTTCACTGACGTGCAACTTATTCTTTTCAGTAACTAAGTAGCCGCGTTTCTTTAACACTTCCAGCACATTGGCCCGGGTCGCACTTGTCCCAATGCCTTGCACATCTTTGAGAATCGCCTGGGCTACTTCATCATCAAGCGTTTTGCCAGCGGTCTTCATGGCCGTAATCAGGGTACCTTCGGTAAAGGGTACCGGAGGTGTTGTTTCTTTTTGCGGCGTTTGCAGATTCGCTTGAACTTGGTCGCCTTGGTGAACGATCGGTAGGGTGGCTGCCTCTTGCTGGTCGGTTTTGTGATCATCAAATAAAGCTTGCCAACCTTGCTTAGTTGGGACCTTACCGGTTGCTTTAAAATTGGCGTCACCAACTTGGGTGATAATGGTGGTTTCCTCGTACTCGTACGGATCAGCAAACATCGCTAACGTCGTTCTTAAAACCAAGTCATAGACTTGTTGCTGTAATTTAGGTAAGGCAGCTAATTGATCTTTCGTCGGGACGATTTTAGTCATAATAATGGCGTAGTGTTCTTCAACCTTCTTTCCATTAACATAGCGCTTATTCGGGCGGTATTGATTAAAGCGACTTGCTTAGAGACCAACCTCAGATACTTCGTCAGATTAGCCACTAAATAATCAAATTCTTCATCAGTGATATAAGCACAATCGGTGCGGGGATAACTGAGCAGTTTGTCTTCGTATAAACTCTGAATGGCCGCCAAAGTCTGGCTGGCACTGGCATGATAACGTTTATTCATGGCACTCTGGAGACTGGATAGTGAGAATAGTTGGGGACTAGCACGCTTTTTAGCCTGGTTTTGAATGCCCTTGATTAAACCAGCCTGTGAGCCTTTCTGAACGTGTTTACCTTGCATGAATGTCATCAGCCCTGTTTCGTCTTTAAATCGCTGATAGGGGTCTAATTTTGCGACGAATTTTTGCTGATTAGTTAAAATTTCCGCATTTAGTTCAAAATAAGGTTCTGGCTTAAAGTTTTTGATTGCCTGGTCTCTTTGATAAACCATATACAAAGTTGGCGTCTGTACTCGACCAATCGAGTACACCCCGCGCACCCCGTTTTGTCTTAACAGCAAGGTGTATAAAGGGCTGCCATTCATTCCAATTAACCAATCGCTAATTTGACGGGTTTGGGCTTCTTTATACGCCAAATAGTCTTGGTGCCAATCACCAAGATTTTTGAATCCGGTAATAATGGCGTCTTTTTCCAAACTATTCAACCATAGCCGCTTAATGGTCTTCTTTTTAACGTCAATCTGGGCTTGGTTCATGATTGACCACGCAATATTAGAGCCTTCCCGACCACTGTCGGTGGCAACAATAATGGTATCGGCCTTCGTTAACAGGTCTTTGACGACCTTGAATTGATCTTTTTTACTAGCTGACACCACAAACTTGTATTTATCGGGAAAAATCGGTAAATTAGATAAGGCCCATTGCTGGTATTTCTGATCATATTTATCCGGTGTGGCTAGTTCAACTAAGTGTCCGAGACCATACGTCACAAGCGTATTTGCGGGCAAAACAGGGTCACTAACCGTATAGTAACCCTGTTTTTTTGTGCTCTTTTGAAAGGCTTGGACGTATGAACGGGCTTGACTAGGTTTTTCAGCTAAGATAACAGTGGTCATGTTCGTTCACTCCTTATAATTCAATTTCTGTTCTAATTCTTTTTTGCCTTGGTTCGCACTATCCAACCAGGCTTGTTTTCTAAGTGCTTGCATGTCTTCTTGTTTGACCTGCTCATAAGCCTGTTGACGTTCCTTTAAGCAATCTTTGTAAGCTTTATGTTCACTTTTAGCTCCGCTTCTTAGAATCATGACTAGGCCACTGTCACCCACTAGCAAAACGATTACTTCAAGCCATTGGCAAGCTAAAACTTCATATAGAACTAGCAAACCTCCCATAACGATGACGAACCATTCTAGTGATCGATACAGATAGTAGAAGATTAAGTGGTCAAGTGGAGCTCCTTTAAAAACATTGACATGCGAATCAACTCGCCACTTCGTTTTTATTTTTTCTCGCCACTTCATTTAAATAACCCCCCTTTGGCCTAATGCTTCATTCTATTTTTTAACATTCTCATAGCCCCTGCCAAACCGCTTTTGGTAGCACCAGTTGAACTCCAAAAATCTTCGATAGCCTTTGGTGTGTGCAATACCAGCCACCCCATACCAATGGATAAAGCAAAGGCACCAATTCCATTACTACCCCAATGAGTAACCCCCCAAACACATAGGGTCATGGATAACACTTGTGAGAGCATAGAAGCGTTTAGGTAAATTAACTTCTTCCACCACGTGCCACTATAATCCCAAGTCTCGGTTGCGATACTGATGGCCGCAAACGGGATTGTTAGATAGAACCAGGCTATATCAGCCATAAAGATACACATTTTGAAGAAGAAGAACACGGTCACTATCGCAAAGAATCCTAATAATATCAGTGACATAACCGATCCTATCGCCAATGTTCCACCAATATTTTTTGAATCGGTAATCATTGAAGCTGTGTACTTACTATTCATTGAAAACATAAATTTACCGAGTGGAAACACGATTGCTTTCAGTAAAAATCCTTGTAAAAAGACCATGACCGGAATTGCGGCAGCTGATTTAAGACTGTCCATCACAATATTAGCCCAAGTAACATCAGTACTTTCATCGGCCTCTTTTAGCAAAGTTCCAATTATTCTTCCTAGGACAACCACGACTACTAAGGACGTCGCAAAAGTAAGAAAGATTGCATACCATTGGTCTAGGACAGATTCATGTTGACCGATTTGATCAAAAATAGCTCTGCACCATGAGGTTATACCATTCATTGCCCCACTAAAAACTCCTTTAAGCCATTCATTAATTGCACCCGAAATTTTATCACCTAAGAAGCTTGCTAAAACTGGGTGGAAGTAAAAACTTTTCATATTTTAACTCCCCTTTCCTATTCATTATCCAAGCATTTCTTATGTCTAGACTCTAATTCTTGATCGATATTGTCCTGCAATTTGTCTTCTTCATCATCGGTTGTTTGATCGTCTTTTTTTGCTTGGTGTTGTGCTTTAACCGTCTGATTCCACTTATCTACCTTATTCTTAAAGTTGGTTTCCTGGCTGGATTCTGGTTGGCCTTGATACTCGTTTTGTGACAAGTTAACCAAATGATCAGCCCCTGGAAATAGTTTAAATTGGAACGCTTTTGTAGCTTTGACTGGTCGCGCATTACTAAAGATTAATAAGCTCTGATCTTCGGGCATACGCATAATTTCATCGGGTGTCATGAGTGAACGGCTCGTATAGCTATAACTATCGCTCTTGCTGTGGCTTTCTTCCTTGCTATGACTGGTACTCTCACTACCGGTTTCAACTTTAACAGTTGATTTTCCTAGTAAATCACTGAAATATTTAGCGGTCACGTCATTAGCGGCATTCAAGCAAATTTTAACCGCATGATTACCTAAGATACTCTCGGCTTTATCCTTGCCATACAAGGCTTGTAGTTGGGTTAAGGTTTGACAAATGGTGGTGACACCAATGCCGTACCCTCGACACGTTGCTAAAAATTCTTCATACTTTGGAAATTTACCTAAATTGACAAATTCATCAAGGATAAAGTCGACTTGATGGGGCAATCTAGCGTGATGATCGGCGGCTAATTTGTATAATTCATCAAACAATTGTGAGAAAAATAGATTGATGAAGCTTTCATAGGTATTATCCATCACCGGAATAATCACATATAGCACAACTTTGGCTTTGCCAATCTCTTTTAAATCAAAATCCGAAAAACTGGTAAAATCGGCCACTTCTTTGTCGACAAACTTCGAAATGGTTGCCAACAGACTTTCAATAATGCTGGCTTTCATTTCCCCTTTGGCCTTTTTGAAACCTAACTCATAAGCGCGTCTCGCGGGATCAGTCATGGTTAAATCAAGAAACAAGGTATCTAACGGACTATCTGCTCCCTTTTCCTCGGCTTCGACATCGTTTTCTTGCAACACTTGGGTCACACCCGCCAAATTCCGTTGCTCTGGTGACCGGTGGTTCATGACAAACAGGATTAGCGCCTTCAGAAGTTGCCGTTGGGTACTGAACCACACGTCTTTTTTACCTTCGGCATTTTCACTCTGAACGATCTTGGTGGCGACGGTTTCGGATTGAATATCCCGTTGAATATAATCAAAGGGGTTGTAGCGATCGCTGTGCGCCATGTTGGCAAAGTTGACGACATGTACTTGATAGCCTTGGGCTAGTTTGATACCGGCCGTCTTTTCGTATAATTCACCTTTCGGGTCGGTTACGACAATGCTGTTCTCCGTTTCGTTAAACAGGTTGGTAATGACGACTGACTGGGTCTTATATGATCCTGGGCCCCAACCACAAAGATATTCCGATTGGGTTTGGTGCTGTTATTCTGGTAAACAATCTGTTTATCCACGATCCCTAAAATTGTCCTGTTCATGTTAATCTCCTCCCTTCGCTGACTTTTCTCGATCCACTAATGATTTGAGAATTTCTGCCTTGGTACTCTTGTTAAATGCTGTGGTGAGGTCTTTGGCATTGATACTAAAGTAATGGTCACTTAATTCTTTTAAATTCCCCCAGGTCGCACTCCCGTGAGTTTCAGTATCTGCGGTTTCCCACGCTTTATGTTTACTATTTCGTTTCAAGGCAAAATAAATGGTGTACAGGATCACAGCGATACTGACGACAATTAATACCGGGTTCTTTTGACCCAAATACAAGTTGTAATAGTGCCAGGGGTGTAAGACTAACTGCTTTAACACCGTTGGCATATGATCCGCAAAAGTCAACTTATAGAGCGACAAGGCCATGACTGATCCGGCTAAAATCTCCGCTAAATACAAGCCAATGATTAGCGTTAGTAGATACGGCCAACTGGCTTTAACGCTGTTTAATAATTTGTCTTTCATCTAATCACCTACTATCTGTTTAATTCTTTGTTGGTTGGTGCCGGTGTACCGTTGCTTGCCATGAATCAAGGTTGGCACCGCCGTTAGTTGATATTTTTGAATGTAATGCCGATTCTTCGGTTGATTCATATTAATCAAAATGATGTTGTGACTGATGACGTTATGCCAATAAATCTGGTGGAAAATTGCTTGGCAATCCGGGCAATCATCACGGTAAAAGAACAGAACTTTATCAGAATGCTTAGCCAGCGTCACGATTGATCGCTGCTTTTCTACGTGATTGACATATTGATGACCAGCAAACCCGCTAACGGCTAAAACCACCACGATTACCGCTAGGGCTTTACCAACGCGTTTAATTAAGGTCACTGGCTTTAAAACTACTACCTAAATTTTGTACCGCGGTGATTCGATCCGTGGTGGTATCGAAAGTCACTTGATAAAGTACCGTCGCCTTTTGCCAGTCGTTGTCGCCACTCTTACTTTCGTAACTGACAACGGCCAAGCCTTTCATATTTTGCCCCTGCTTACTTTGCGTATACAGGTTCAGTTGGTTTAACTTAGCTGAAACACTATTGCTATCACCATACGTGCCCTTATTTGAAAAGTATTGCTGATATAGCTTGTCGGAAATCAAGTCTTTCACGCCATCTTTACGCTGGCCGTAGGTCTTGGGCTTAAAGTTGTTCATGACCTTAAAGAACTTGGTGACTACCGTATTAAAGCTAAGTTCAGCCTGACTTTTGTCTTTATTATTTTGGTAGGTCTTATAACTGTCAATTTGGGTGCTCAATAACTGCTTTTGTTGGTTGGTTTTAGTCAATTGCTGGTTAACTTGGCGCTTCTGTTTTTGTAAACGACTGATCTGCTGTTGTGCCTGCTTAACTTGGCTATGTTGATAGGCATTCGTTCCTAATGACATAATTAAGATCAAACTACCAAGCGCAATACTTAATACCACGCTACGCTTCATTTGTTGGTTCCTCCTTACTTCTTGATTGGCCGGGCTAACGTTACATCACCACCATTTAGTAAGCTATAAAAAGCGGTCCCAAAAGTGCTTTCGTTAACTTTGTCACCCGTACCACCTTGCTCAATGATCTTAGTGGCTTTACCTTGCCATTTGCCTAGTAGAATGGCAGTATGGCCGTCATTTCCAGCTCCCACGCCTTGATTAACGATCACAATATCACCGGCTTTCGCGTCAGTTTCACTGATCTGTTTCAAGTATTGATGGCTGCCTTTGGCGTCACTGGCCATCGTGCCGGTAAACCAACCCATGTTGGCCGGTACCTTGTAACCAGCCTTATTCAAGGCTAACCAGACAAAGCCTGAACAATCTGTCCCACCGGTTTTGTTAGGATTCTTTAAATCGCTACCTAAATCGGGGCTAGGGTGGGTTTGAACATAATAGAAGTCGCCCTTCATACTTTCCGCGTTTTTAACAATGCTGCCACCGGAATAGCTCGGGTCACTATCACAACCTAGCTCGGTCAGATCGCCTGAACTTGCATTATCTAACGTATTACCGGCCACGGGATCACTTGCACCCAACACGGAATACCAATGATCGGCATAACCGTATCTTTGGCTTAAATACCATTGTTCCGGGTTCTTACTCATACCCTCATAATCCATTAACCAGGCTTTGGTCGCTTTATGCACGTCCGTATATTTAAAAATCTGCTTGTTTGACGCATAGTAACTACTGTTCAATTCTTGGTCGAGATAGTCCAACTGCACGCCGAGATTCGTCGCTGGTTTGTTTTCTTTGTGGGCTAAGTCTTCCAACTTATCCTTCCGACCACCTAACCACTGGGCTAAGCCCGTGGCCCCGGAACTGGAATTAACGGACTTGGGATCAAGGCGACTTTCTAGTTGTAAGACCCCCAAGATACCGGCGGCCGCTTGTGGGGTGGCACCATACTTTTGTTTCCAGTGGGCATAGATGTTTTTGGCATTTTCTGTCATGCTCTTACTATCTAATTGTGTTTCTGTAGTGGTTGAGTTATCACAACTGTTTTCTTGCAATTGACCAGTAAGCGCGGCAATTAGCAAGATGATTAGCAGAAGGGCGCCACCCACAATATAAGCAATCAATTTCCACTTCTTTTTCTTATATTCAAATGACAATACCTGCATTTAATCACCCACTTTGTGCTTGGCCTGATCGACTTGTTTTTGCGCTGCTGATTGGTCACTCTGCGCGTTCTTTAAGTCCGACTTAGCCGAATCCACCTTCTTGTCTTTGTCCTTATCTTTACTGCCATCAATCTTGTTGGCGTCATCTAACTTCTTTTGGGCATCGCTAACTTCGTTCTTAGCGGCATTGAGACTTAACAAGGCTTTTAAATACTTAGCTTTAGGACTGTTCACGCCGGCTAACTTGGTTTGGACAGTCTGGGCGTCTTGCGTATCATTATGGGCGAGGAAAGCTTGCCCTATTCTCAATAACACATCAGCGTTCGTCGTAAAGGATAATTGGTTATTAAGCGTATTGGTATCATAATTAACAATCGCTTTTTCAAGCTTCAACTGGTCTTTTTGTTTGCTCGTTGCCTGAGTTGGTAACTGCCAATCGGCCACTTGACTGCTATCTTGGTTGGCATAAGCCGCATTAACAACCTTGTTCAACTGACTTGGGTCAACGTTTAAGGCTTGCTGGTACTGACGATGTTTTAAAAAGACACTGACTTGCTTAGCTGAAGGATAGCCGGCCCGTTGCATATCTTTTTGCGCTTCTGACCACTTGTGATCATTTAAAGCGGTTTGAATTTGACCGCTATATTTTAATCGCATGACCTGGGCTTGGTTCTGGTTAGCCAAGCTTTGATATTGCCGTTCGTCACTTTTATGGACTAAGCCGACGGCCAAAACGGCCACAATCGCCACCCCGGCCATACTCAACCATAAACGTTGTTTGGTTTTCTGCTGGGCCGTTTCAACTTCCTGCCATTCGTGATAGCTCACAAAATCCTCAATGCCGTTAACCACTTCCGTTAACTCATTTAACGACGTAGCTTTAGCCACTTGTTGTAAATAGTCATCTGGGTGTTTGGCCAAGGCTTCTTGGGGATCGCTTAGTAGCCGTTCATAGGGCGTCCCCGTCAAGCAAAACAGAATCAGTGCTTTGTATTTGGCTAAATTGCTATGTTTATCATCATAAGGCATGAGTTCATTGGCCCGGTAGGCGTACCAAACATGTTGCATGGGGTAATACCACAGGTTAGCTGGGTTCAACGCAACGTGATACTGGCTATCGTTAACCACATTTTGCACCATGATTTCCTTGGCAATTGCTGACCGGATTGCTTTATTTTCATGTGGTAATTCCTTTAATGATCTGACCTTATCCGGCAAGGTATAAGTTAAAACAACCTTCTGGTCTTGCTCAACCACGTTAACTAACTGCAAGAACTTGGAATCATTTTGTTTTAATTCGTTTAGCTCACTCAACTGGTCATATCGAAACTGATTGTGATTGAGTTCGAGAATTAACTTGTTTCCCTGTCGCTTGAAGGTGCCAACCTCGATATTCAATAACTGGTTTGGTTTACTCATTTAAAGTCCCTCCTTCCTCCTCGGAGGTAGTTAAAGCGTCAATCTCACTAGGTGTTAAGGCCACGCGCTTTTGATAGTCCGGTTGCCCGGCTGTCTCACGGTTGTATTTTTCTTGGTAAGCTTCTGGGTCGATTAGTCGTAGTTCTTCTTCGGTCAACTCGACACGCATAAAGGCGCGTTGGCTACCATAGATCATCAGGGCTTCGCCTTGTCTACGACGTTCTAGTAGCTTCTTTTCTTTATCCGAGAACGTCATACGCAATTTGGTAATCACATCATCAACGCCTTTACCGTCAAGACCAAAGAACACTTTGGTGTAGGAGTTACCAATAATTGCTTCCCCAATATTTTGCCCTGTATCAGTTGTTCCCTCAATCACATCTTGGATTTGCTGCGTTCCGGCAATCGCCCCGGCATTGTATTTTCTGAACCGTTTGTAGGCTTGATGGAAAAAGGTGGCAGCCGCTTTGTGTAAGGTTAAAAAGTGAAATTCATCAACAAACAATTTCTTGCGGCTATGCCGATCTTTGGTGATTTCGTCCCACAAATACTGGAAGGTATTCAGATAAGCCGCTGATTGGACTTCCTGTTCACTTTGTAGGGGTTTTAGATCAAAAGAAATGATCTTTCCCTTTAGGTTGACGTTGGTGTGCCCGTCAAATAGGCTGTTAGAACCATGGGTATAGCTGCCTAAGATGTAGTAGAAGTCTTTAACCCGATTAAATTTTTCTGCGTCCTTATCAGCCAGTTTTTCCAACTCGTCATAAACATTGGATAAGGTCGGCCACTGATCGTCTTTAATCTCTTTTAAGCGGCTGTACTTCAAAACACCACTGTTGACGTAGGCCTGTTTAACGACATCATCAAGAATTGCCAGCTCAACTTGGGTAATCCCGGTTTTAAGGACTTCAAAGAATCCCTTTAATCGCTGGATTTTATCTTTAACTAGTAAATCAAGGTTCGTGACCGCCTCATCGGCGCTTAGGATTTCTTCGGAGAAAATTTGGAGCGGGTTAATTTTGTACTTAGCATTCGAGGTTAGGTGCAAGACTGCGCCACCCAGGGCTTCAACAATCTTGGTATATTCGTTTTCTGGGTCAATAATGTAGAGTTGATAGTCTTGAATGGCGTAGCGTAAGATTTTCTGAATCATATAGGTGGTCTTGCCGACCCCCGAGGTGCCGATAATGACTTGATTTTGATTTAGCGTCTTGTTGCGATCCAGCATATCTACGGCAATTAAGCTGTTGGTATCTTTGTTAACCCCTTCAATATCAGATCTAGGCTTCAAGTCCAAAATCTCCGCGTCGTCAAAGGGAAACATGCTGCTGGCGACTTCGGTATTACTTTCTTTATAGGTGTAATCCCCCATGAGGTTCTCGTTAATTGGCATGGTTGACCAGAAAGCTTGAAAGGTTGCTTTAACGGGCACTAAGGACTTCATTTGTAGTTTAATCAACGTATTCTTGACGTTATCGGTTAAGTCATCTAATTCTGCTAAACTGTTAGCCCGCAGATAAACCAACATATGTTGATAGACAAATGTGGTAGAATTATCAAGGTATTTATCTAGTTGCATGTTGGCTGAATCAATATAATTTTGCAGAATCTTCTTTTTATACGGGTCGAACGTATTTAACTTCTGCGCTTCCTTATTTTGAATCGTCTTCTTGTAATAGGTAATCATTGAATTGTTACTGGCGCTGTCGATATATTGCACAATATCGATAACGCCTTTTTTGCGCTTCAATTCTGACAACCAGTTGCCATACACCCGCTTGGGATAGTCAGCAATCGCTAACACCCGAATAAAATTCTCGCCCGACTGGACGTAGGTGGGGTACTGTTCCCAGCTAAACGGGAATAGTGAATGCAAGCTATCGCGATCAATCAGCTTGGTAAAATCCTCAACCTCCGGTTTGGGCTTACTACCCGTTTGGTCGCTGTTACCTTGGTTATGCTCTTTTTTAGTTGGCATAAATAAATCAATGACCTTATCACCAAAACTCATACTATTACCCCCTATCCATTAAAATTGATCAAGTTCTTTAAAATCTCTTGGACTTCTTGACTGGTCAAAACTTTGGCCGTCACATCAAAATCCGTTAACGCATTTTCAATGTCTCGTTTAACCTGTTCGATCTTTTCGTCTAAATGAGTGACCGCTAGGTTTAAGCTTTTAACGCTCTTGTCTTTAATCGGTACCTTAACGATTAGCAGATGTTGTTTAGTGGTCATGTTTTTGGATTCCTGGACTTTAGTAAAGTGATCCAAGTAACTGGCTATGAGCTGGATTTTGAACTGTTGCGCCGGGTGGCCTTTTTGTAAGGCGAGATACCGGCGTTTGAGACCGTTAAGATAAGCCGTCATATTGACGGGAATCGTCGGCTCTAAGAACTGTAACGTATCATCAACGCCTTCACCCAAGGTACTCATCAGAAACGCACCATAGTCTTCAAAAACGTCCTGTTGTTCGGTTTCATTAAGTAAATCAAGGTTGATCCCGCTAACTTCCAAAATGCCAACGAGATTACCTGTTTTGGTAACTTCGTAGTTACCATACATACCCACCACCAAGCTCATGTCATCAATGGTCTCTTTGCCACCATTGATTTTAGGCGGTTGGTAATCCCAATCGAGCTTGGCTGTTTTATTGGCGGTTTTGCTCTTTTTCAAACGCATTTAGTTCACCTCGCTTCTTCGGTTTTAAATAAAACAGTTTCTGACCATTGGCATAGCGGCGTTTCAACTTAAAGTTATCCCGTACTTTAATATTCTTCCGCGCCGAAACTGGACGAATTGTTAAAATAGCCATGACAATCGTCATGGCTAAGACAACAATCACTATTTTTATCAGGACTAAGATCAGACTATAGGGTGGGATCGCAATAAAAATTAAGCCCACTAGTCCTGCCAGCGCCGCATAGCCAAAATCCTTCAAGGTGTAGTCTTTCCAGATCCCGTAATCTTTATCTACGTTCTCTGGGAAAATAAATTCTTTTCCTTTCTTCATTTGGCAGGCTCCTTTTTAAATTAAGTGAATAGGCTGTAAACCCAAGGTAATAGCCAGATAATCGCTGCCGCTAGGGCCACTAAACCAGCCACCCGACCAACCGCGTGATAAACCTCTGATTTCTCTCGCGGATCGTCTGCGTCAGGCATTCTTTTGATAATAATAAATAGCGCCACACAAATCCCGACTAAAACGACCAACCCAGTTAAAATACCTTGAATCGTCTTACCAGCGCTGGTTAGCTTGCTTTTAACTTCGCCACCGTCCGCCGCCAAAACAACCTGGGCGTTCATCAAGCCCAAATAGATTGCAGTAGCTCCAGTAGTTACTAACGTTTTTACTTTGCTGAACTTCATGTTATTCCTCCTTCCTATCGTCTTCTGATGTTCGTAATTGAATTTGTTCTGCCTGCGTTTCTTCTGGCTCACGCTGATAGAACTTGTTCATTTGTTCCTCGGCAATTTGCTGGCTTGGTAATGGATCGGTGGCTAATTTGACGCGGCCGTTTTCACTCGTGGCTAAGTAATACTCTTTTTCTGACTGGCCTAATTCTTGGGTCTCTAAGACATGCAAATTATGTTCGTAACGGTCTAAGGCGTTATCAACTTCTAAGCCATAGAAACCTAAGAAGCCTTCCAGGAAACTCTCACCAAAAAAGGTCATTTCATTTTTGATCTGCTTATATTGATGAGTCGGTTTATCACTTACCAATTTTTCGGCCTTTTTAGCATTTTGACTGTCTTGGTGGCGATTAAACCAACCACTAAGCTTTAACGGCTCAGTCTTCAACTGGCGTTTAACGGTCTTCTTAATCATTGCTTGCCGAACTTCATCGATTGGCTGACCATCTTGATCTAAAATTGCTTGTAGCTGTTTTTGATCGGTTAATTTTTGATCATCATCGACTATAATCGCCTTTTGATCATCATGAACTAACTTGCCATTAATGCCTTGCCAGCTTTCTACTTTCATTGGATCACCTCCTCAAAAAAAGCGCGTTAGGGTCGCTAAACAACTAGCTTTCCCCTAACCCGCCCGGTAAAATGGATTGTTAGGAGGGTGACACCTAGAAGTTGCGGTTCTAGGTGCTGATCCCCGTTAGCAACTCTACTGCTGACGAGGACGCCCTCTTTTTTTATGTGATTTTTAACCCACTCTATCCCTTCATCAGATATTAATTTATTGGTACCTGAACCAAGCAAAAATTGATCAGGAAACTCCGGATGTCGTTTGATCCAGTTGCTGACATAATTTCGGCCACGCCCCAGCTTGTGATTAGCTTGCGTTACGCTGTACCATTCCTGATTGCCTGTCACATGTAAGTTCTCCTTTCTTAATTTAGTCATAATTTAACATCAAAAGGTGTAACTTACACCATTTATTTTTTTACATTTAGGTTACAAGTGCCTGCCCCCATCTTCATGCCGGTTTCGAGTTTGATGTTGCCGTTGCTTTTTCGTCATTGCCCACTCGGTCTCTTTTAAGCCACGTAGTTGCTGCTTTCTTAGATAGTCCGTATTTTTCGCATATAAAATGGTCATTAAGGCTTCGTCCAAAATATTCATCAGGTAATTTTTCGGGCTAGTTGGCTGGTAATTAATGGCCTGATAGTCCTTAACTTGAGCTTGCTTATATTGATCAAATCGCATTGCCTGTTGTTTCAAACGAGTTTGTACCATTTCAATTTGTTGGTGATCCAACTTAGGATCTTGGCCACATTCGCCAATAAACAGTTGCCGGGTGCCATCATGTTTTAAGACCCGTTGCAGTCGATGATCCTGAATATCTTTTAATTCCATTTTACCTAACAGGTAATTCAAACCAGCTTGGTGTTGCTGACTAGTAAAGACTACCGGTGGCTGCTGTTGCAATTGACTAAAATCATTGGCGCTTAATGGCTTTAATTCTGGGTCATAGTAAACCACAGCGGTATAGATTTGCTCCTTGTCAATCGTCTCTAGCTTATCGAGGTCACTGTCCGGAAAAGCAGTCGTTAGAATGCTGTCGTATTGGGTTTGCACCACGGCTTTAACTTCCCGAATGACCCGTAAATCTTTGACCGCTTTAGAAATGAATTCGAGTTCGCTTGGTTGATAAGCGGCTAGTATGCCCCGATCAGTATGCTTCAAATCGTCTAACTGGTGACCATGTTTGGCTAGTACCGTGGTTAATTGCTTCTGAATTGTTTGGGCCTGCTGATTAACTAACTGCCAGCTGGTATATGGCCGCTTGGTAAACGTCAATAATTGCTGGGTTAATAAGTCACTTCGAATATCCGCTAACCGTTCTGCCAATTTGCTACCCTTAAAAATCGTTTGTTCACTATTAGTTTCTTTAATCAGTTCCCGTCGTTCAGCTGCGGTTGTCTGTTCAAAATTAAGTTCCGGATAAAGCTTTTTCGTTGCTCGTTCCACCACTTTATTTAACAACTGGTTAGCTTGTGCTAGTGATGTCGTTTGCTGGTCAATAGTCAGCAGTTGTTTGGTTACATCTTCACCAACCGCGTGTTTGATTAATAAGCTGTTCTTCCAATTAAATAGCATGCGCTGTTTATCATCTAAATGTTCTAAATCGACATAGGCTTTCAATTGCTGACTTAGATGACTAATTGTGTGTTTTTCAGAGAACGATAGCTCGTCAGTTAACGCGTCAAAATGTTCATGATTTCTTATCTTTTCGTCAAGATTATGATATTTAGCTTGAGCGTTTCTTTGCGCTCTAACTTGTTGATTAAATGCTTTTCGATTTTTTCTTTGGCTGTTAATGCCTTCGTGTTGGGTAGGTGTCTCTTGAATCCCTTGATCGACAAACGATTTTTCACTAATCCGATCCGGAATATTTTTTTGTGCTAAGAACTGATTAACACTCAACGCCCAATTTTTTCGCCACTCATTAATTTTTTCCTTTTTATCCCAATCAACCAACCAAATTTTTCTTTGTTTTGGAAACCCGCTTTTGGTTAAAAGTTGCTTGCCATTTTCATCTTTAATGTACTGCGTCTTTGCTTTTAATCCCCAACTACCATCGGGGTTAAATGGGCGATTGGTTAACATCACATGTGCGTGCGGATTGTCTGAGTGATCGCGATGAATTGCTACGTCAGCTACCATACCTTGATCGACAAAATTTTCTTGCACATATTTTGTCAGTAATTCTTTCTGTTCGGATTCACTTAATTCTACCGGTAAAGCCACGTTAAATTCTTTTGCATAACGTGAGTTTGATTTACGATCGTTCTTTTCAACTTCATTCCATAATTTTTCTCGATCACTGGCCCATTCTGGTGCATTTTTGGGGGTTAAAATAAAGCTTTCTGGAATTACCGATCGGGCATAGAAATATCGGCGACCTTCTTTATCATCAAATAATTTTTCACCACTCCGATAAGCGGCACTGGCAATGGCACTGCGTCCTTTACCAGCACTAATATTACTAAAACTCATATGAAAAATTGCCATGTGAGTCACCTCTTTACTTTGATTCTATGGGTTTTCTTCTGTTGTCGACATCGGCGACTTCTAATACAGGATTTTGGGGTTAGCACAACATAGAATTCATTCTATGTGTAAGTGCGCATTGACCTCGTTTCACTCGTCCTGCTGATTCCCATAAATTTACTTATAGTGTATGCATTCCGCTTCGCTATTTCAACTTCTATCCTTTGATTTAACGTTCTCTGTATGATATAGTGTCGGTGATTATTTTTAATACGATTGGAGGAATCATTATGTCTCAAAGTAACTTAGAAAAACAAGAAGCTAAATTAAAACAGCTTAATCAAAAGATTAAAGCTGAAAAAAATAAAATTGAACAAAATCTCGGTAAGCAAATCATTAGATCAGCCAATTTGGATTATGGGACACTTACTACTCCACAGATTAAAATGATTGCTAAAAAAGTTGCCGCCTTTTTAAATCAATCTCAAAATAACCGATAATAGTTAGGTGGTAATGACTATGCCTAATCAATATGAAAAACTAGTTGAGCAACAAGCGCGTTTAAAACAAAAAATTGAGCGAGAAGATTTTAAATTACGGCAATCTAAATACTACGAAAATCGGCAAGCCCGCAAAGCCCGTTCTCGCCGATTAATTCAAAAAGGGGCTTTGCTAGAAAAATACTTTCAAGCTGATAATCTCTCGGTTGAACAAACCGAAGAGCTTTTAAAAATATTTGCCGATTACGTTAATACCCATAAACCAAATAAACTCAAAAACGATCAACCTAATAACTAGGCCGATCGTTTTTATTTTCAGGATTATTTTTTGGCTTAACTTCTAGATTGTTTTTAGCAAAGTATTTGAGATGGTTTTGGGTTCTTTTACTAATCTCGTCTTCAACTAGTTTAAGTTCTAATTTATCCGTTTTTTTAGTTGCTTGTACATCTGGTTTAATTCATTAGCACTTAATTTTTTGTTTGCTCGAATTTGTAATCCTTGAATACCATTATCATATGTCCACTGTTTAATTTTAGTCATGTCATTAGTCTGATAATAATTGGCAATTAGTTCGTTCCATTGATCCCACTTATCTAACGGCACATTGATTAAGCCTGCACCACCGTCAATCATAATTTTATTAGCACTTAAAGTCGCCGTCCTTTTGTTCCCGTCCCAAAAGATTTGTTGACGCATATTATGATACATGACAGTTAATGCTTTATCAGTAATCGTCGTTCGTGGATCAGCCAAGATTTTTTGTAAAAAGGATTGTTCTTGTTTTTCGTTAATTAAAGGCGGTTCAAAAAAGTCTTCACTACCTAAATTAACTCCTCCTTTCCCTTGACGTAATTCTCCCGGTACTAAGGCGTCTTCCGCTGCCACAATCTTGTTGATTTGTTTTTCCATGGTTAACGTTAAAGGGGAATTTTGAGCAGTGATATATTGCCACCCACGCTTTAAATTAACAATCGTCAAAACATCTTCAACAGGTACTCCTGCTACGCTCATACCGTCCATAATAGTTTGTGTTTGTGGCAAAGTGGTATTAACGCCTTCAAAACGAGCATTAGTATGCACTAACTTGGTAAAGTTTGCTCGGGCAAACCGTTGGTTTTCTGCAGCTGTGAATTTATACTTGTCCATATATGTTCGAGTTTTAGCCATATTTTGTGCCTCCTTTCTATTTCAGTCACTGATTATTTGACCTGTCCATGTTAAATCACAAAATGCTTTTCGTTGATAATTTGCTCTTGACGCTTATCTAAGAGGTAAGTGTGTAACGCGTCAAACAGCTTGCGTTTATCAGGATCTGGATTATGGTTATGGGCTGCTTGCTCTCAAATGTCTTGAATATCGACTGCCCATGGGTCAGCCAACAATTGATCAATTGTTTCGACTTCTTTGCTGGATTTGGTCATTTAAAAAGCTCCTTTCACATTCCCTTAGTTCAATCATCGCCAATTTAGCCACTAAAAGCGCCTATTTTTGCTTCTAAGCAATTTTAAAGCGGCTTTAATTAATTTATGCATGTAGCACTTAAAACGGTTTAAAAGGGCTAATATGGCGTTTAATTTCAAGAACGCTCGTTATCAATATTTTGTTCTTTAGGGTGTTTGGCCGCATATTCTCTAGCTGCTTGTTGGTTCCACCAAACACCAAATAGGTTTTGCATGGTGCCGTACAGGTAGTTCTCAACATTCTTGATATGTTTCTCATCGCTTCTTAGGGCATTAAAATAGCGTCTTAATGTTTTGGTCATCATTTTTTTTAAATCAGGGTCATCTAATAGAATCCATACGCCTAAATCCTTATGTTCTTTTTCAACAGCATATTTGGCGTTTAAGATAATGCCAATAAAGCGCCGCATTTGTTGCGGAGTTCGGCACCAGAAGCTAAGTAATTGCACGGCTTCTGGTTCTAAGAAAACCGGTAAGCCACTGTCTTCATCAGTTAAGAAGTCATTAGCATGGTTCACCAAATCCTGGTTTTGCTTTTGAATTTCTGCTTGTGAGAAATTGGCTGTGGAAAAGTCCAACTTTTGAGTATCTATATTGTATCTATTAGTATCTATGTTTTTAGAGTCTTTATATAGATTAACTGCATTTTTTGCACTTCCACTTGTAGCAAGGGTTTGAGGGCTTTTTTCAACGGTCTCTTGCGGAACTGCATTTTTTGCAGTTCCGCTTGTAGCAAGGGTTTCAACGGTCTCTTGCGGAACTGCATTTTTTGCAGTTCCGCTTGTAGCAAGGGTTTCAGGCTTTTTTTGCCCATATTCGCCCCTTAAATAAACATCAGTAGCTTTTACATCGAGTTTAGAAAGGTATAGACGATTCGGTTCATTCTTTTTAGTCTTTGGGTTAAATCCCATTTGCTTTTGTAAGAGTAGGCCAGTTGATTTAAGTTCAGCTTTTATTTTAATAACTTTATGTTCTGAGCAGTTAAACAGATTAATTAATTCTTGATTGGTAAAAATAAAGTAGACGTGATCTTCTTCATCAACCCAATGATTACGCAAAGAGTACTCTAGCCGGTCCTTCAGTACCATATAAGCCAATTTAGCATCACTGCTTAAATGATTGTATTGCTCGCCATACATTAATACCTTAGGAAACTGGAAAAATAAGGCTCCATATACATTATCTGCTTCATAGTAATTAAAATTTGTTGATTTTGTCATAATAAAAACTCCCTTTCTTGACTGACACACGCTGTCTCAAAAGAGAGTTGCTAAAACATTTGACTTGCTTTAAAATACAAATCTGATATGCTCTAACTGAATTACAAAGCGAACATTGGTTGTGATCGGCTTTGTAGTTTCACCAGCATGTGTCTGTTTGTGAGTTGCCCAGTCGGCAACTTTTTTAATTTTTAAGAACTAAAAATGGACTAAGTAGTTATTACAAGCTACTTAGTCCATTGGTCTTATCTTCGTTTTAATTAGTTTACCTTTGCTTGCCCTTAAGGTTTGCTTGCGGTATAATTAGTACGTAAACAAGATTACAATTTTTTCAAGCAATTTTAACTTGGCGGTGAAAATTGCTTGGACTAGGTAGCTGCAAGATAGCTACTTGTCAATACTGCAAAAATCCCAATCCCGAGTGGATTGGGATTTTTTGTTTATGAACAAAGCATATCATTCTGCAAAGGTTAAGTAAATAGTTTTATGGATATGATTTATGATTAATCATAAATCATAAATCACATAAAATTTGTGATTAATCATAAATCATGGTAAAATATTTATGTAAAGGTAGGTGCTACTATGAATGGGAAAACACTATTAAACTTCAACTTTAAAGGTGGCGTTGGTAAGACCACCTTGACTGTAATGGAAACCTATTTATTGGGTCAAGAGGGGAAAAAAGTACTACTTATAGATTTCGATCCCCAGGGAAATGCAACTGAAATTATGAAGGAGACTTATAAAGCCGATTTAAAGCCGGAACTTTCATTATATGAGGGCCTTCTTGGAGGGAATTTGTCTAAATCTATTGTGTCTGTTACAAACCAAATTGATATGATTCCTACAGATTGGACATTGTCTTTATGGATTGGTGCTGTAGAAAAAGTTAATCGGGTTAAACGTAATATTCTATTACCACAAATGCTTTCAAAGTTAAAACAAAATTACGATTATATTTTTATTGACGTACCACCAACAATAAATGTCTTTACTAATAACGCAATCATGGCTTCAGATTTCATCTCAATTGTCTTACAAACTCAAAAGCAGTCATATACAAGTTCTTTAAAAACAGCTACGCATTTAGGTGAACTACGTGAACAATACAATGGAAGTTTTCAGTTAGTTGGTGTCATATTGTACTTAATGAAGCCACGTGCAAAAGTTGATACTGAAATTTCTGCACAAGCAAAAGACTTTTTTGGCGAAGGGGTCTTTTCAAACTCAATTAGAACTCAAGAACGGGTTAAAACGTTTGCTAATGAAGGAATACGGAATAAAGACCATTGGGATAAAAGAGCAATCCAAATGTACCAAATGGTTCTTAATGAACAAATACTTAGAATTCAACAGTTAGAGGAGTAATTTATCATGGCAGAAGATTTTTTAAACAAAGTTAGTAAAAAGGCATCTGAACAACTTAAAAACCTAAAAAGTCCATACCAATTCGAAACAGAAAGAACTAAAACCGTTCAACTTCGCATGAGCACATATAAAGAAGTTAAACGCATCGCTTTTGAGAATGACGAAAAAATTGTTGATGTCTTAGAAAAAATTATTCGTGAAGGCCTTGCCAAACGTAAATAAGATTGAGCTTAACTTATGTATTACTGATTGTGTGATTTATGATAAAAGATTAATCTTTTATCATAAATCACACAATCAATAAACTTCACTGTACAAGGTATATTTAAAATAAATTTGATTTAAACATACGTGGTAGATTGCAAATTTAGGGGTCTAGAATTTTTGGTGTTGGAAAGTATTTCGATTCCAAAAGTACTAGGCCCTTTTTGATAACAAAAAAAGGCATCTAAGCCTCCCTAGTGCTATGCTTTAAGCGACAATACTCAAGATAAGCGGGGTAGGAATAGATGTCTCAACTAGATAATACACTTAAATTACTGGGAATTACAGACACAAATATTCAGGTGTTCGGTACTCGTGATGAATTTCATGGTCGGGGCTCGGGTCGCAAAAAGTATTTGGTCATCC
The DNA here is from genome assembly GCF_014058425.1 of Companilactobacillus pabuli. Lineage (NCBI taxonomy): Bacteria > Bacillati > Bacillota > Bacilli > Lactobacillales > Lactobacillaceae > Companilactobacillus > Companilactobacillus pabuli. The sequence goes on along the minus strand of NZ_CP049367.1, from coordinate 37,239 downwards.
AGGCAGAGCTTACCTACACACTCAGGCGCTGTCCCAGCTGTGGATACAATACGTTGCACCCTAACGGACACAAGCTCACTCATGTCCACATTGCAGGACCCATGGACCGGCCCGTAATTCTAGAGCTAAACAAGCAACGCTGGCGTTGTAGTAACCGCCATAGCGCTTGTACGGCCACCACTCCAGTGGTATCAACCAACCACGCCATCGGTCACGGACTAGCGACTCATGTGCTGAAGCTAGCCAGTAAATCACTCCCGGCTAAGACTATCGCCAGTCTCACCGGTATTTCGACAAACTCAGTTCAGCGTATTTTGACGGCTAATATTCATCCACACGCGAGCCGCCGGTTACCGATTAATCTATGCTTTGATGAATTCCGTTCCACGCACGGCTCCATGTCGTTTATTTACATTGACGCCGACACTCACAAATCAGTTAAAGTACTTAGCGACCGCTTAAAATACTCGACTGGTAAACACCGTATCAGGTTATGCTGACAAATTTGTCCAAAAATTCGGATTAAATTTGCAATCTACCTTATTCAATTCAAGATATTGTTTCCAAACAGGCAAAAAAGCTAGATAACAATTATGATGTTATCCAATTTGTCTATAAAGATGGTAAAAAATTTATTCCCGTTGCTAGTTCACAAAAAAATAAATTTCTCATTAAACCGGTAAAGCTAAAAAATCAAACAAATTCATAACTGAATATACGTAAAAAGAACAGCATTTATTAAGAGATTTAGGTATTTTTTACATACCTCGAATATCCCTTAAAAATGCTGTTCTTTTTCATAACTAAAATTTTTTACATAAATGGATCTTGACTTCCCATATAGTACCCTTCGTCAAAACCAGCATCATAATCTGAATTGCCTAACTCAGATCCACCGCTATTATGAGGATGGTTCTTATTTTGCCGATGAATAATAAACCAGATAACCAATCCAACGATTATCCCTAATACAAGCAAAACCCCATTAACAATATTTTTAATATCATAATAGCTTTTCGAGTATATGAACTCTTTATTATCAGCAACCTTTTTCAACTTTGGTTCTAATCTTTCTGCTAGATCAAATAAAGCTTCCATTCTCTGTGTGGTGGTTCCATCAGTTAAATTATTTATTCCAATCTTTATCTTACAAAACATTAGGTCCGTAATATATGAACTTGATTGATCACTAGGATCAAAATAAACCCGGTTATTCTTTAAATCGTAGACCAAATAATTGTTTTTCCAATCTGGTATACCATTTTCATCCGAATCAATATCGTAATAATGATTATGTCCATATAAAACTTCACCAGTTTTATTAACTATATCTTCTGGTATTCCTTTAGTTTTAGGATCATTATCAGTTAAATAATTAAAGCGTCTTATACTATCATTATCACTCAATACTAAAATATATAATCTTTGCGGATTAGGCCCCGTTTCAATTTGACCATTGATATCTTTCAGTTTTTCATACTGTTGATTAGTAACTACTTCTTGATCTTCATATATATAATCCCCGACATTAGGACCACCTAGTCCTGCAGCTTGTATAACAGTTACTGAACTGGCACATCCTAGCAAAACCGCTATCCCCAAAAGAAAAGCCTTAATTTTCAACATAATTATCCCCCGAATCACTGTCTAACTGTCTAATTAAGACTTTAGCACTGTCATTCAACTAGTAAAGACAAAAAAAAGGGCCATTCCAAAGACGTTACTGAGTAACGTCTTTTTTTATATGTTGAAGGTTTAAGTTGTCTTTCAACAAAGTGTTAAATGTTAAATATATAATGTTATTAACATTTAGTTCTTCATATTATCTTTTTCTTCCAAAATTTCAAACATCCTATCAAATCTACTCTTATCACTTTCCGGCAATCTGTCTATTTCATTCTCAACCAACTGTTTGACTAATTCTTTTTGAGATTTCGCCATACCCAGGTTCAACAGAGCCGATATTTTGTTTCTAATATGATTATCCACTCGAACATTTACTGGGAAAGTAACACCAGAGTCTGGCATGTCAACGACATCTTTTCTCTTTACTTGGTTCTCAACGACAACCTTGGTGCCACGCTCAAGCGTAGATTTCTTTGGTTTTGAAATTTTTTTGTCATCGTGTTTCAGCATCCCCATGACTATTCACCTAACCTTTCGATTATTTCTTTAGCCACACCCGTAAATGCTGCATGTACCTTTTTGTCCCAAACGTCTTTTTTATTATCGGTAATACCGGTCATATCCATACGTTTGATTCTTTCCATGATCATAATTTTATGCTGGAAAATATTATCTTTACCAAATTCAGATTCGGCTGAATTTAAAATTTCTTCATCAACTGCCGCATTACGTTTTGACAAAACAGGTAAGATACCCATGACATCAACATCAGAATTAAAATCATCAATCAATGTTTTTTGTAGATAATCAATTAACACTTCTGCACCTGACAATGATCTTTCTTGTGTTTGTAAAACGACGATGATCTGATCACAAGCATTAAATGCAGTGTCATTTGGCAACGAAATTGTTGGCGGAACATCAATAAAAATAAAGTCATAATCTTTCTTCAAAGATTCAATCTTATTTTTAAAGAAATCTACTTTATCCTGCTCAGTTTTAATATTCTTATCCAAGTATCGGTTATACATACTGAAGTCCACTGCGTTAGGAATCAATGATAAATTCTCATCGATTGAAATTGCAATATCCTTCAAGTCAAGATCATCATTCACAGCTGTCATAAGTGAAGTTTCAATTGTAATGATTTCATCATTTGTTTTGATACTTTTAGTCTTTAAAAATAAAGATGTTAAGTTAGCCTGAGGATCAAAATCAATTGCCAAAACCTTATAACCTAATTTGGCCAGGTTATAACTTGTTAAAGCTGTAGTACTTGTTTTTCCAACGCCACCCTTAAAGTTCAAAAAAGATAATACTTTCGCAGTCATAAAAGCTCCCCCAATAATTTTATACTTCAATATTAACACACCTCTCCATAAGTGTTAATAACACTTATGGTTCAATGTATAAGTAGTGTTAAATGTATTTAACATATAACATTTAACACTTTGTTCTAGGCTAAACTACCGATATTTTTATATAAATATTTTTCAAGAAAGCTATCGTATCAAAGATTCTCTCTGTTAAGCCTTTTACATAATGTTAAATACATTTCACACATAACATTTAACATTATGTTATATATATAATGTTAAATGTGAAATGTTATATGTTAAATGTATGAGTTGTTGATATATCAAGGTTTTTGTTGATTTTATGCTTCACAGAATGTATATTTAAGACAGAAAAAAATAGTCGCACTTTTTAAAAGTACGACTATATATATAAAAGAAAAAAGCGTTGAATCCTTAATTGTTACCAGCGATTAAGGATTCGGCAATGAGTATCCCAAACATACTCACTACTTTTAACGCTCTGCTTTAATTCTTATTATAGATTGTAGGCAGAGATAAATCAATTATTTAATCGTTAAAAGACTGGTGGGGATATTTGCTCATCAGTCTTTTTTCTTTCTATGAAAAAACATGGAAGGATGACAATAATATGTCTAACGATAAAACACTACAAGAAGCGATGAAGAGAGCTAAACAAGATTTTGTTGAACCGAAGGGATACATTGCATTGATTGATTTAGGAGACAAATCTCTTAATGGAAATCCAACTCAAGTTTTCTCAGCTATTTATAATCGACTTGGCTTAAGTGTCCAAAATGGAGAAGACTTCTTCGATCGTAAAGAAAATCGATACTACGTTGTATACACTTATTCCGATTTGGCAGAGTTGATCAATCAATCAACTAAAACTATCTCAAGAATCATGGACAAACTAGTTGAAGCAGGATTAATCTTCAGAAAGAAATGCTTTAACGGAACTTACAAATTATTTCCATCTTTGCCTGATGCTATTAAAGAAAAGTTCTTAGGTCATTCCAAAAAAGACGTTGCAACAGATGCTCCTCAACAAGTAGAAAGCGCTGATACAACACCTGCGGACAAAAAGTCTTCTTCGAACAAGACAAATAGTCTACTTAATTACTTGAACTTCAATCACTTGAAATTATGTTCTAATAATACTAATAATTCTAAAATTAACGAAAATATCGACAATGTCGAAATAGCTGCCGAAGAAAGCACTCTTTTATCATATGGAATGCCTCAAAACCTAATAGACACTTTGGTTAGTCTTTCTTACGGAAGTGCTAAAAAACTGACTAACTATGCTAAATTGATTATGAACGCTAAGAAGAAAGTTTATCGAGATCTGAATTATCGTAAGGAACCTCTAGCAAGAACGGCAACAATGTTTGAAACTAATGAATTTATTAAAGACCGAATCAATCGTGAAGTTTCTAGAATTATTTTGTATGTTGGTAAAAAGTATCATGATCAAGAATCAATGGATAAAGTTATGTTTACATCGTTTAAAAATTTCTTCCAAGAATGCTTTGACTTATTAAAAATGTACGGCTCTATTGAGAATCAGACAAGTCTCGTTTGTTAATTGTCTCCCACAAAGTGTTAAATATATTTAACATATAACATTTAACACTTTGTGGGAAGATGACACAAATCTGAAAACTGATGATTACTTAATGCAAGATAAAATAAAAAGGTCGAAAAGGGAAGATTAGAAAATTTCCTTTTTTAAACACAAAGAAATCAATGTTTAAACTGGTCAAGGGTGTGGATTAGACGACCCTGTTTTGACCACAACTTTTGAGAAAAACGAGTTTATATAAACGACAATAGTTAACGAAATAAAGAGAATTGTCATGAAGACGCTAAAAAGTAAAAAGGCCAGACCGGAGAATAGATCGGCCTACATATTTAGATCTTTCCAAAATTATTTTGATGAAGCATATTATAATCACTACGAATCTATTCAAGATAAGCCGGATAATGAGGACCTGTTGGCTTTTTGGTTAAATACTGTCAAGTTATCAGATATTAAGTTGTTGAATCATACTTCTATTTTATTTATGAGAAGGATAGAGCCTTTATAACTTTATAAAGTTATAAAAATATAATTAAGGGCAAGAGTTGAACTATATTCTTTATAATCTCTACTATGAAAATAGAAGATGTAAACTCTTCTACTTGGTGAATTATGTAAAACAGTAAAATCGATATAATAAAGATTTCTATCATAAAAGATTCTCTCTGTTTCTTATTTTGAAGTTCACTTACTTCTTCTCTTATAATATAAAAACTGGATTTTTTTTGAGTTGGCTATGATAAAATAAGAAAGTTGCCTTACAATCCTGCAACGGATTGGGGGGTGTATCTATTTGTTTAACTCACTTTTTGCCCCACTTGTAGTCGGCTTAGTAACCGCTTGGTTTACCGATTGGCTAAAACGGAAACACCGCAAGTAAAAGTAAAAGGAAAAGGCAATTTAGCCCACTAAAAAACCCTCAACGACTTCCACTCGTTGGGGGTTTTGGTGTATCTATAAGTTACTCACTCTTTGCAAATGCAATTATATCACGCCATGAAGTCATTAATCAATTTGTTGCGCAACTTATAATAAAAAATCTCTTCTTTTCTCAAATAATTCGCCAATATTTAAGCTTGTCGTACCAGTAAATTTGGCTGGATGAGGTTTTCCATTTGAATCATAACTCGTTAATTGATAATCGTAGTTACCATAACCGTCCTCATCACGTCCAAAAAGCTGGATAGAATCTTTCAACAACCATTTATTAATAAAACTATTTTAGAACATCAAAAAGACACCATCCATACCTTTAGATGTTCTACCCAAAAAACTCAAACGTATCAGTTATGGATTTAGAAATCTTGACCATTTTCTCAAGAGAATAAGACTCATTTGTGCATAAAAAAAAGACAACCTACATGAGGTTGCCTTCCATACAAAAACTATTCATCAATACGATTTGACAAAGGACCATTTCAACCGTCATTTTCCTACATTTTTATACCGCTCTTGATATTTAATTAATAACCTGAGTTAGAATATCCACTATTGCTTATACCAGAACCACTATTTGTTCCAGTACTATTCTTATTGGATGTTCCCGTGGTTGAACGTTGTGAACCAATATTATTGATATCTTGAACCGACTTAGTTGTTGTTGAACTTTGTGTAGAAGGCTCAAACTGAATATTACCTGTCTTAGCATGTGGCAAATCTAAATTCTCACGAATAAAGTTTGTAACTCGTTGTAATTCGGATTCCTTCATAACTTCCATACTTTGTTTTGCAACTTCTTCTCCATTACCTTGCAAATGAGTCTCTGAAGTATGTTTTCTAACTGAATTATAATCCTTAGCAAGGGCAGTTAATTCATCGAATGTCAAATCAGTTTGTGTTTGATCAGATAATGAGTTAATAAAGCTTTGGTTTAATAACGTAGATACTGAACTACTCTTATGTACCAAAGCAGTAAGTACAGCTCGTTGACGAGTTTGACGTCCATAATCACCTTGTGGATCATCATAACGCATACGTGAATATGCTAAAGCTTTCTTACCATTCATATGAGTCTTTTCACCTTTTGTAAATGAAAATCCTTCATACTTAAAGCTTAAAGTTGGTGTTACATCAACACCATTAGCTTGATTAATAACCTTTTCCATACCACCCATATTAATAAGTGCGTAAAAATCAATTGGAATATTCAAAAGTTTTTGAACGGTTTTAATTGCCGTCTTAGTTTGACCATAGGAATATGCAGCATTAATTTTAGCTGGTGAAACTGACTTATAACCAGGTATATTAACAGCAGTATCACGTGGAATACTTGTTACTGTTGTTTTATTTTTACTTGGATTTAATGTAATTACCATCATACTATCCGTACGACCCTTGTAATCACGTCCCAACGCACCGGTATCGGTACCCATCAAAAGAATAGATACTGGCTTTTTGTTTTTCAAAGCACTACTTACATCACGTTCTTTTGTAACACCAGACGGTTTAAAAGAACTATTAACTGAATTCTTTACACCACGATAACGTGTCATACCATAAGCTGCTCCACCCAAAACTATCAATAAAATAACTGATAGAAAAACGTTTCTCAACGCATGCTTTTTTCGACGATACTGCATAATAAACTCCTCCATACTATTTCTTCATATAAAATCTTTTCCCTAATATTTCCCTTGTTCCAAGAACAATCTTACCGCTAATTAATAATTAGTAAATATACACATGTTTTTCATAAGAAAATATAATTAATGTCGTATTTTCAAAATGCTTAATAGATATTCGAAATCAGACGAATTTAATAACATCGACAATATGACGTATACTCCTCCTCCAACTAATATCTGGATACATAATATACCAAAGGTACTAGAAATCCCTTGATAAAGTAATCCAACAATATGAACACTGAAAAACATAATCAGGGACATAATTGCATTAGGTATGCAATCTTTACCTAGTTCATAGAAAGAATAACCAAATAATTTTTTATTGGCAGAAACATTCGTTAATATTGCTAAAACGCCAACAAGAATATCACTTGAAGCCATTGCATACGGACCAAACGGAATACTTGAAATAATTGTAATAAATCCAATTCCTTTTTTAATAATATTAAGCCTTAAATATATACTACTCTTCCCCACAGCCAATATTGTCTGAAGATTAACTATATTAATTGGATATAGCGTCAAAAATATACATGCAATTTGCATATATGGAACAGCCGGTAACCACTTATCAGTCAACATCCAACTGACCAAATTATGAGATGCCCTCCGCTAGAACCTACTAAACATATTTTCATTGAATATTCCTTCCATAAATCAATCTGCTTATCTTAGTATGCACCGTTAGGTTTAATAAAAACCGCAACGGTTTTTATCAATACGCTTAAGTCAAACATGATACTTCGCTTATTTATATAGCTCAAATCCAATTCAACCATTTCTGAAAATCCTACATTATTACGTCCACTAATTTGCCATAAGCCTGTGCATCCAGGTTTTACCGCCAATCTCTGCTTATCATACTCTGTATATTCTGCAACTTCGCGAGGCAATGGTGGTCTTGGACCAACCAAACTCATATTTCCCAATAAAACATTTACTAACTGTGGAAGTTCATCGATACTATACTTTCTAATAAATCGTCCCACTTTAGTTACACGAGGATCTTCTTTCATTTTAAACATAGCACCATCAACTTCATTTTCACTCAGTAATTCTTTCAAATGTTTATCCGCATCAACAATCATCGAACGAAATTTATACATTTTAAATGGACTTTGCTTCTTACCCAAACGAACTTGTGAATAAAATACTGGTCCTTTTGGGTCTTCCACTTTTATTGCGATTGCAACAATTAGAAATAAAGGTGATAAAATAGTTAATCCAAATAAGCTTGCAACAAAGTCAAATATTCTTTTAGATCCTCGATAAATATACCTTTTATCTTGATAGTCAAGATTAATGGTAACGTTGTCACTTTTGCCATCAAAATATTTCAATTTAGATCCCCCAAAAAAACACTGTTTTTATATTAAAATAACCAAAATTTTTTCTTTTTCTTAGATAACGTTGAAATCTTAACAAAGTCTGTATCACCAATGTCATCACCATTGATGATATTTCTTGCATTAAGATTAAATAATTGAGCTTTGCGAAGTCCCTCTTCTTTTTCTAACTTCTCAAAGGCTTCTTTCATTAAATAACTACGTCCCTTAAAATTATGGGCATCCGATGAAAAAATAAATCCTAAATTGGCTTTAATAATTTCTTCAGTAAGTGTTTGGACCTTCTTACCAAAAACACCAAGATAACTACTACTTGTCAATTGTGTTAAACATCCCATTTTAACGAAATCATATAATTTATCAGGATCTTCCTGAATCCCTTGATTACGCTCTGGATGGGCAATAACCGGGGTTATACCACGGGTAGTTAAATCAAAAATCATATCCGCTGTATACTCAGGAATACCATCATGTGGCATCTCTAACAATATATAACGATTAGTTTCATCCATGAACAGAATATCATCTTTAGCAATGGCATCCATTAGTTCCCCTGTTAGATGAACTTCTTGACTAGCAAACACACTCAACGGTATTCCCGCATTATCTAAAGCTTTTTGAAATTCATTAGTCTTTCTGATCACATCTTGTTTGTGATTAGTGTATTCCCCATCCATATGGTGAGGAGTTACCAAACTATTGGTAATTCCTTGATCTACAGCTGCCTTAGCCAAATCTAATGACATCTGCATATCTTTGGAACCATCATCAACGCCTGGCAATATGTGGCAATGCAAATCAATTAATTTCATTTCTCTTTCTCAGCTCCATAGTATCCGCCATAATAACCACCATAGTATCCACCATAATAGCCTTGTGACTTTTCTTTTGTGACACGATTCATAATTACACCCAAAATATTAGCATGAACTGTATCTAATAATTGTTTAGCATGTGCAACCCCAGCTTTTTCAGCAATCCCTTGAGGCACAACCATTACGACACCATCTACTTGAGTAGCAAGAACTTGCGCATCAGTAACCGAATTAGCAGGTGGAGCATCCATTATTAATAGTCCAAATTTGTCCTCAAGGCGATTGATTAAGTCCTTATTTCTCATACTACCTAATAATTCTGAGGGATTAGGCGGAATCGGCCCACTAGTAATAACGAATAAATTTTTAACCATTGTTGGTTGAACGACATCCTCAAATGAAGCATTTCCCAATAAGTAACTTGAAAGTCCGACCCTATTACTTACATTAAAAGTTTTATGAATTGTCGGACGACGAAGATCGGTATCAACTAACACAACCGTTTCACCTTGTTTAGCCCAAGTTACTGCAACATTATTACTTACTGTAGACTTACCTTCAGATGGAGCAGATGAAGTGAATAAAATTGAATTTAATTTTTTATCTACAGATGAAAATTGGATATTAGTTCTAATCGTATTAAATTGTTCTGAAATCTTACTGGTAGGGTCATCATAAGTAACCAAGCCAACACCATTTTTCTGACTATAATTATCTAACTTTGTAGTTTTCTTCTTAAATAATGCCATTTTATTCCCTAGACCCTTCTATGATTTCTTGATGATTTATTAATACTCAACTTAGATTGAACTTTCTTATGTTCAACGACTTGTTCAGCAGCTCTTTCAATGTCTTTTTGATCAATTTCACTAACTGTGCCTAAACTAGTTAGCCCTAAATCATCTGTTAAGAAATTCTGCGTTGTAACTGTTCTATCAGTTATTTCACGAACAAATGCTAATGCAACACCTAAAATCAACCCTAAAACAATACCAACCAAAACGTTCAAAGTCTTTCTAGGACTGACAGGTTTAGTATTCGTTTCAGCTTCAGAGACAATTGAAACATTGTTAACACTCATAATTTTAACAACCTTTTTCTTAAAAACCTTAGCTGTCATATTGGCAATTGCTGCCGCTGTGCCAGCATCTGTAGATTTAGCTGTTACTGAAAACACTTGAGAATTTTGAGAATTACTAATCGATAGTGATCCTTTCAATGCTCCCATAGAACCTGGATAACCAGGATAGCTGCTAACTTTCTTATTAACATCTTTTAAAACAGTAGGACTAGTAATAATATCCTTATAAGTACTGATCATCTGAACATCAGCCTGAACCTGCTGGAACTGTGCCGATTGCATGTCCTCTGATAATTTACGATTGACCAAAATTTGTGTAGTAGCGCTATATTTTGGTGTCATAACGAAAAAGGTAACAAAAATCGCTGCCAAAGTAACAACAATAGTTGTCCCGAAAATTGCTTTTATATGTTTGCGTAAGATGCCTACGATCTGCATCATACTAATATTTTGTTCTGATTCCACTTCGTCCTCCGAATATATACAATATAATGTTATTTATATACATAAAAACCCCAGCTTAATAAAGCATGTATAAAAAAGTATAGTCCATTAACTCGTCCCAAACAATAATTCTTGACACTTATCTAAGTTATTGTTACGAACATCTTCTTTAACATCACTAATAAACTCCGCAAATTCAGCTGGAATGTGCTTGTCAGTTAGAACAGTTTTAGTTGCAGCTAAAGCATCCTTACGATCAGCTTCATCTAATTTTTCTTGAAGACGGTCTTGCTGTTCTTTTAAGGCTTGTCGTTGCTCTTCTAAATCGGCTTGGGCCTTCTCACTAGCATTCATGCTGGCTCGTTTTTCACCCTTTTCAAGCCATTCTTGTTCCTTTTGCTTAAGCTCCTTTTCAAAATCATCCCGCAGATTGCTTTCTACTTCTTTAGCCTTAGAGGCCATCATCTTTCCAATATCATCCTGTGTGTAGGTCTTGCCAGCTGGCTTTGGATTTTTACCATCAGGATTTGGGTTGGAATCGTTTGGCTTAGGTTCTGGGTTAGGATCAGCAAAAAATTGCAAATTTGTTTTCATCATCAAAATTTCTTTTTAAGTCCGTAGACTAAATTGTTTGTAAGTGCAATAACTAAATCAATTATTCTTTAACGCTTGTAATTGAGAAAAAGGCAAATCAAAAATTCCTATTTTAAAAAGAATGGCACAATTGAATAACTTGTATGCAAATATTCAATTGCCTATAATTAGATTTAGAAGGATGCAATTTAGATAATGGAGGATTTGATATGAAAAGATTTGGACTTTGGTCAAAAATATCAATTATCATTTCTATATCTCAACTTTTATTAGCCATTTTTAAAGAAATTCAAAACTATAACAAATCTAAAAAACATCCTTCGAAAAATAAGAGAGGATGATGTTTTATGCATTGGTTATGGGTTTTAATTATTGGTGCCATCATTGGTACTATTGCTGGAGCAATTACTAGCAAAGGAAAATCAATGGGGTGGATTGCTAATATTGTTGCCGGATTAGTTGGTTCCTCTATTGGAGAAGCTATACTGGGATCTTGGGGCCCTCAATTAGCCGGAATGGCAATTATTCCTTCAATTATTGGAGCAGTAATTGTTGTTGCTTTAGTTTCTTTCTTTGTCGGTAAATCAAAGAATTAGTTTTTAAGCTTCATTTAAGGTTCTTATACTAAATTATAGATGCTAACTTAGTTAGCACCCCTCGACTTTGTTGTGAGCGAAGCCAATTAATAATATTCCTGACCCACTTAGTTTTAAACTAAGTGGGCTTTTTTTGTTCCTTAAATACCCTATCAAGTTCACCAGACAGCAGATTCCCATCTTCATCACAGGCTACCAGCTGGCAACGACACCTTGGATGAGTATCCGTGACTGGAATCGGTGCTTGTCCATAGGCAAATGTTTGTCTATCAAGTGGTTCACAAATATCACAAACACGATCATCTTCCTCGGTTAACCACATCACATACTGAACATTCTGTTCCTCATACGCTCTATTCTTACCACCGTTGCTATTGCGTATAGCTTCATTAGTTGTTAACGTATGAATTCTGGATAGCATTTGGTTCATAGGCGTTGCTAAATTGTCATCAATTCGATCACCGCTTTGAGGAATACTGCGGGTCATTTTATTGATGTCTGATTTTTTCATGCGGAGACTCAAACCCTTGTTCAGGGTTTCTTTCATTCGTGTCGTCATGACGTCGCCATGCACCCAAATTCGTTGAGAATACTCAGCTTGGTTGGCTACTTTATCTGGAACTGTTGATAGTTTATTAGGGCTTGAATTATTATAGCCATCGATATACTGCTGTTTGAGTTCATTAACTGCAAATGATTCACTTTTTGCTGTAGCAATATTCATGCCGGCGCCAATCATTGCACCCAACATATCACGCCGAGAAATAGATGCTTGGGCAAAGATTGCTTGCAAGCGTTTAGACAATTTATCACTAGGACTAGCGTTAGCTAGCATTTCATCAATTGCTTGGTAAAAGGTAGATTGTAAAATTAATCCGAATGCTGTTCGGATAAAAGAAGATCAGCTTCCTTTAAAATGGTGTTTACCACAAACCCATCTTTTAGGAGCTGATCTTTTGTCTAGTATAACCTATTCCGAACGAATTAAAATCGAAACCTTTTGTGAACTAGGGCTGTCCAATATCCAAATGGGCGTTCGGCTGAACCGATCACCGTCAACAATTTCTTATGAATTATCTCGATGTCAACCTTATCAGGCTGAATTAGCACAAACAGATGCCGAATACATTAATTTAGTACCAAAGTTGTTTCCAAAGGCCAAAGTCGTTGTTGATAGATTTCATATCGTTCAGATGATGAATCGTTCTCTCAATTCAACTAGAATACAGGTAATGAAATGAATGCCTAAAAGAAGTAAAGAATACTTGTTCATGAAGAGAGATTGGAAAAAATTCTTGGAATCATTCGATTCCATCGAAAAGATAAACCCCAAGTATCAGTACAGTGTTGGTTATTATGAAACGGATCTAAATTTAATCACAAAGTGTTTAGATTTGGACGAAGGTTTCGCCAAGTCCTACGAAGTATATCAAGATATTTTAAAGGCTATTAGAACAGGCGATACTGATACAATGAATCAGATACTACTCAATTATCATCCACTCAATACCGCTATGGATCATAAAAAGTAGTGCCTATGGATATCGTAGTTGGAACAACTTTACTGAACGTATAAATATTCAAATGTTTTGGCTTCGAGCAAGCTCATCAGCCAAATAAAAAAACAGTTAGACCATTTATGGTCTAACTGTTAACTTGAACCGCCATCAACTTGATTTGACGAACAGCCTTAATATAAGGATAGAGCATTTGTTTTAACCAAATATTCTAATTCTTAAAAATCTAATCTATTATTATATTTTAAGCTTAATTGACTGGCGCATTCCTTAGCTTTTTCTGAAAATCCAACTGCAAGTTCTTTAGATAGTCCTATGTATTTTTCGGGTCGCAGCATCTTTTCCAATTCGTCATCAGTAAAATTACTATTAAGATATTTATTTGATAGAAGGATTTTTTCATAACCATCATCGTTTTGCTCAGCTTCCATTACTAACTTATAAATCAATGAATGGGCTTCGTCTTTACCTATATTCCGAGCAGCCTTCATCATTACATATTCACTATTATCTATACCTTTATTTATATTGGCATTTTTCTTCATTTTATCCTTATGTACATGTAACCCTCTTGTTAACTCTTCGGTTCTTAACAAGATTTCAGTAATAAGTTCTGCTGATTCTTCAAGCAATCCATCAAAAAGCATATTTGAAGAGCTATCTGCTTCAAAAGGTCTCGTTGATGAAAAATACCCTGAAGTTGGCACGGAATAAAGTTTTTGAGAATTAGCAATAATCCCTTTAGATAATTTAGGGTTAATTTTTTGTGGCATCGTACTACTTCCAATTGTTCCTTTAAAGTAAGGTTCTGAAACCTCACCAAATTCTTCAATAGATGTAGCATAAACCTCCTGCGCAATGCGATCACATGATGTTGCTAACAAACAAAGTGCATTCATATATTCAATCTTATTTGACGACATATTTCTCATAGGTATCATCATAGGCTTCATATTTAGCTTTTGAGCTACTAATTCATCTATTTTGGGGCCATATTCCCCCATAGAGTTATATGCACCTATCGCACCACCCATCATAGATTGAAAAACTCGAGGTTCTAGTTCCTTGATTCTTTCTACATCAGTCAAAAAATTTTGAATCCATCCAGCGACTTTAAAGCCATACGTAATAGGTATCGCGTGTCTTCCGTGTGTTCTACCTGCCATAACTGTATCTTTATTATTCAATGCTAATTTAGATAAATTATTCAATATTTCAGATATTATTATCATAAATCGTTTGTTAACTTCTTTTAAAATTAATAACTCACTAGTCTGCTGAATATTTTGGGTCGTCACACCATAGTGAATATATTTCCCCGAAGTTCCACACTCTTTAGATAGTACTTTAGCAAATGGAACAAATCCATGTCCTACACGATCATATATTCGCTCCATCTCTTTAAAATTCAAATTCTCATATTCCGCCTTTTGATTGATTTCTTCAGCTGCTTTTCTCGGAATAAAACCAACCTCAGCTTGTGCCTCCGCTAACGTCTTTTCAACATAAATCCATGAACGGTACTTAGCTTCATCAGTAAATAAATAACGTATTCCATGATCGAACATAGTTCTGGATTTAGAATCATATAATGCACGCATAATGAATCACCCTTTACTTTATGATTAAACAAAAAGACCATACCAGTATCATGGCATGATCTTTTCGTCGACAACATTACTTAAACAAGTAAACTTTACTTTCATAAGCTCTCAATTCAGTATCCTTGTCATCTTTATAATTACTAATTAACAACTCACCATCATTTTGACCATAATCCCGTGACAAATCTTTACTAGTGAAATTACTTATAACTAACAATGTCTCACCATTATAATGACGTTTATATGCAAACACCTTATTATCATCAGGATCAAGGAGCTCATAATTACCATAAATAATTAAGTCACTACTATGACGCAATTCAATTAATTTCTTATAGTAATAAAAGATTGAATCTTTATCTTCTAAACTATCTCTAGCATTAATCTTGTCATAATTAGGATTTAGCTCAAACCAAGGTTTGCCACTTGTAAATCCAGCGTTTTTACTTTCATCCCATTGCATAGGAGTTCTAGCATTATCTCGCGACATTTTAGACATATACTTAAGCATGGTATCTTTGTCAACAATTTTTTCATCCTCAACAAATTCTTTATAAGCATTCAATGACTCGACGTCCTCATATTGCGAAAGTTCTTTGTAGTGAACGTTAGTCATTCCGATTTCTTCACCTTCATAGACATATGGTGTCCCCTGCATCATATGCAACGTGGTTCCCAACATCTTAGCAGCTCGTACACGATATTTAGGATCATCTGTTGCAAATCTAGAAACAGTTCTAGGTTGGTCGTGATTGTTCCAATAAAGACTATTCCAACCTTTACCATCTAAAGCAGTTTCCCATTTACTTAATGATTTTTTCAATTCAACCAATTTTACTGGCTCATCATTCCACTTTGTTAGACGTTCATCAGGATTGGACGACAAGTCGACATGATCAAATTGGAAAACCATATTTAATTCATTAGAATCGAGTCCTGTATATTTTATTGCATCTTCAGGTGTTGATCCAGGCATTTCACCAACAGTCATTACATCATATTTTGACAGTATCTTTTCATTCATTTCTTTTAAGAATTCATTTAATCTTGGACCATCAGCTACTACTTTGGCGACATTAGCATAACGCTCATCAGGTTCTCTAGGTCCATCCGGTAATCCAGCAGGTTTAGAAATAAGATTGATAACATCCATTCTAAATCCATCAACACCTTTATCTAACCAAAAACGCATGACATCCCATACTTCATCACGTACTTTAGGATTCTCCCAATTTAGGTCAGGTTGACCATTTGCAAAAAGATGTAGGTAATACTGTCCAGTAGTTTCATCAAATTTCCAAGCTGGTCCATTAAAATATGAGCCCCAATTATTAGGTGCATGTCCATTAACTGGATCTCGCCATACATAATAGTCTCTATAAGGATTGTCTTTTGATTTTTTACTTTCCTGGAACCATTTATTTTGATCAGATGTATGATTGACAACTAAATCCATCATTATTTTCAAACCTAGAACATGTGCTCTATTCAGCATTTCGTCAAAATCATCCATAGTTCCATATTCTGGTTGTATACTCCGATAATCGCTTATATCGTATCCATTATCTTTATCAGGTGATTTATAGATTGGATTCAACCAAATAACATCTGCCCCTAAATCTTTTATATAAGATAGACGACTTGTTAATCCTGGTAAATCACCGATCCCATCACCATTGCTGTCCTGATAACTTCTTGGATAAACTTGATAAACTACTGATTTCTTCCACCAATCACTTTTTGCCATTTTGAGAACTCCTTTCAATTATGGTTAAAACAGTGCAATCATTTTATACTAACAAATTAATGATACCGTTTTTTCATTAATTATAACGAATTTCTCCAACTTCATCACCATGCGTAGTCGACTGATCACTTATCTCTGGAACTTCACGTGTCACATCCATATTCGTATAAACAATGACAATCACACTATCCCTTCCAGAGTCCTTCACATAATCAATATCCATAAAGGATAAAAGATCACCTTTGTCAATCTTCTGACCTTGTTTTACTTTTCCAACAAAAGGTTCACCATTTAACTCTACAGTATCCAATCCCATGTGTACCAAAACTTCTAAGCCTTTATCTGTAGTAATGCCAATTGCATGACCCGTTGGGAAGACAGTAGAAACGGTCCCACTCACTGGTGAATAAACTTTATTATCTGCAGGTATGACAGCAAATCCATCACCCATCATTTTTTCAGAAAAAACATCATCGTTTACTTTAGTAATTGGTATCAATTCTCCATCAGCTACTGAAACGACTTTTTCCTTTTTTTTACCAAATCCTAACATTTCTTTCACCATCCTATCTTTCTAATGAATTCCAATATTTATTAAGATCAATGCACTAACACTATACAATGGTACACATCCTAACAATAAATATATAAAATTCTTGTGCAATTTATTATTATCGGATTTTATATCTTTTGAAAGATATAGAACAATTATCCCTAAAACTAGAGATACTAGATTACCAACTGCCAACTGAGCAATTGTTAACGCTGTAAACACCCAAATAACATTAATACGATTATTTAATAACCTTTCTTTTTCAAAAAATAGAATATAAGCAACGACTAGATCTACCAAACAAACAATGAACATCACAGCAGTTATTGGACTTTCATCAAAAAATCCTCTTAAGCTCATTTGTGCAAGGTTTAAAGCAAATAACATGTATATAAAGAAGATAACTGGAACAACCATCAAAACGGCTATATACATATTCAATGATTTTTTCAAATCATATCTCAAAAAACCAGTTATTTTATCCATTATCTTATTACCAGTTCTAGCCATCATTGTTCTTCCTCCTATTTATTTATAACGTAATTTGAGTATCCCATCACTAGTAAATCATTTAAAACATAGACACCTGTGAAGAAAACTTCATCGCCTTCTCTATCAGGCATTGGAAAACTAATTGTATTGTAATTCAAGCTATATTCACACGCGGCAGCTAACTTATTTTGATTGAAGGGTGTAAAAGCAATTGTGGATATACCTCTTAAAGATATTCCTTTTACCGTTTTTATGAGCTCTTTATCTTCACCGCTATATGAAACAATTATCAAAAGGTCTCCATTTTTAACACGATGAGAAACTTTATCTAATTCACTGCCTGCTGAAGGTAACGCATAAATATTTTTACCTACTAAAAAGAAATTTCTTTGAAGTTGATTAGCAATTATTTCTTGAACCCAGCCTGTTGAATAAACATAAATATTAGGTGCTCTATCAATTTTTTCATACAATCCACTCATTTGGGTTGTTTCAAATTGATGAATCGTATATTCCATCGCATTTTTTGTATCTCCAACAAAATCTGTTATTGCTTTAGTCTGAACAAAATCCTGATCTTCAGCCAAAATAAATTTTAGCTGATTAAACCCTGAGAGGCCTATTTTTCTAGTCAATCTAAAAACTGCAGATGGAGAAACCAAGCATTTCTGAGCAACTTCGTTTATGTTCATATTAATAACGTCTTTGCTATTATTTAATATGAAGCTAATAACTAGCTTGTCATTTTGATTTAAATCATCAAAGTGCTTATAAATATATGAATCTAGTTTCAAAGTATCCCTCTCCTTTAATTATGTAATTTTGTTACATACTCAATTATGAAGGCTTTTTTCATAACATTCAAAATTTATAAGTGTTTTTAAGTTTTTTTAAGTATTAAAGCATTGATGACATCGTATGAGCATAAAGTTCATGATTCTTCATATCGATAGTAGCTTTTTTATTTTCTACACTTACATCATTAACATCTAGTCCTAAATCACTAAATACATCTTTAGAATCAACCTCTGTTGGATCGACAACAGTAACAACAATCTTTCCATCATTAGTTTCGATGTTTTCAACATTTTCAACTGTTCCCAATGAATCTAAAAGCAATAAAGCATTTTGTTGGATTGGTGTTAGTTCAACCGCTTTTGTTGCACGATCATTAACAGGACCTGATGATAAATCTTGCATATTTTCAAGTACTTGAGCAACGTCCAAACCTACAATAACTTGAATGGCTTTACCATGTCTTACGACACCAACAGCTTTATTGGCCTTAAAGAAACCATCTGTTTCAACTTTTTCGGGATCTTTAACTGTGACACGTAATCTAGTGGCACAACTTGTCATCTCATCAACATTTTCTGAGCCGCCCAAACCTTCTAGATATGCTTGAGCACGTTCAATATAAGGATTAGATGATTTTGATCCATTTGCCTTCTTAGATTTGTATTCTTTCTTATTAATTAATTTTGTATCTTCACCTTCAGCTTCACGTCCAGGTGTAGCAAAATCAAATTTTTCGATAAGAACCTTAAATACTACGAAGTAAATTAGTGCAAAAATAAGACCGATTACAATTTGAGTAATCCATGTGTGCCAATGATTTGCCCATAGCGGAATCCAGTTCATACTTGCGAATTGAATTAATCCACCATCAAATTGACCAACAATACCAAAGGCGTACATTGTAGCATCCATTGTAGCTGCTAGGAATGAGTGTACAAACCATAATACTGGAGCAGCAAATAAGAATGTAAATTCAACTGGCTCTGTAATACCAGCTGCGATAGATGTTAATCCGGCTGGAATCAATAGAGCAGCTGTTTGTTTCTTACGACTCTTCTTAGCAGTAACGTAGAAAGCATAACAAATAGCAGGAATACCAAAGACTTTTTCATTACCAAACAATTCAAATCCCATTGATGGAGCTAAAGTCTTCAAAGCTTGTGTGCTTCCAGCAAAATCTGCTAGATGTTTCAACCAGTATGGTTGCAAACCACCGGCAACAGCGGCTGGACCATATTGGAACGGAATGTAAATAAAGTGATGCAAACCGGTAGGAATAAGAACACGTTGTAAGAAACAATATATCCAAACACCTATGACACCGGAATTCTTCATGAATCCTTGTAATCCAGAAATACCCATTTGAATCTTTGGCCATACTAAACATGTAACAAAGGCCAAAACAAACATACTAGCAAATCCTAGAATAACAACATATGCGGATCCTTGGAAAGTACCTAACCAATCAGGTAACTTTTTATCGAAGTATCTATTGTGTAGCCAAACAACAATACCAGCAACAACTAAAGCACCGACAATACTAGTATCCAATGTTTTGATACCAGCAATTTCTGTCAAACCACCATTTGTGGAATTAGCAAGAATAGGCTTAGCATAATTCTTAACACCAAAGAATGGACCCCATTGGCTTAGCATTCCACCAATAAAATAATTATATGTTAAGTATGTAACTAACGATTCAAGGGCAGCACGTCCTTGAGATTTCTTTGCCAATCCAATAGGCAAACCTACAACGAATAGTAGTGGAACTTGTCTAAAGATTGTCCAACCACCTTCTTGAATCGTGTACCAAATACCGTACCAAGTGGTATTGGGTTGAGCTAAATTATGAAAAATTTCCGCATTTGTGAATAAAGAACCAAAGGCTACAACCAAACCTGCAAATGAGAAGAGCAAAACAGGGACAAACATTGCAGCACCGAATTTTTGCAATTTCTGCATCATAATAATTCATCTCATTTCTTTATTTGTTTAAAAAAAGAAAGGCATATTCTTTTTTGATATTGAATAGCCTTTCAAATAGTTAACCATGCTCAAATGTATTATTTAAGTTCTGGCCAGAAGTCCTTATTTGCA
Organism: Companilactobacillus pabuli; assembly: GCF_014058425.1. Lineage (NCBI taxonomy): Bacteria > Bacillati > Bacillota > Bacilli > Lactobacillales > Lactobacillaceae > Companilactobacillus > Companilactobacillus pabuli. Next base: position 16,404 of record NZ_CP049367.1, on the reverse strand, counting down.
ACAATCATTTCATCTAGAATATCTTTTGCGATACCTGCATCTGGTACGATCTTGCATAGACTAAATGCTTGCCATAATTTTGTATATGAATGTTCTACCCAAGCATCAACTGCAAGTTTTTCAACACTATTTTGTTCTGTAATCATACCTTTTTGATATGTAGCAGCTTTACCCATTGATAAACGTTCAGGTCCATTTGAACCAAATAGGCAAGGAACTTCAACTGTAGCTGTTGGATCGATATTTGAAATTGCTCCTTCATTAGGAATAATTGCCAACATTCTTTGATGAGTGTTATAAGCAATAGCTGTACACAAATCAACAATATATGTTGAGTGTTCATCAGGCTTGAAATCAGTATCTTTAGCAGTTCCGTTATCAACAATACGCTTGCATTCACCGAATACTAATTTTTGACGATGTGCTTCAACTTCATCAGTTCTTGTGTAGTTAGGATCTGAGTGCTTTACAACCCATGATGGATACATGTAATACTTCAAGTATGTATTAGGCAATGTTGTTGGATCTAGCTTATAAACATCCGCTGCCTTCTTAAATGTACTTTCCCAACTAGCTTCGGTGCCTTTATCGTAGTCGCCGCCGACCCAGTAGCCGTTCTTTGAAACATATTCTTTCAATTGTGGCATCAAGTCATTACCTTGTTTATCTGTAATTTCTGTCCACCAACCGAAGTGGTTAAGTCCATAATATCTAAATACCAAATCGTTACGATCTTTCAATCCTACAATGGCTGCCATTCTGTCCATGATATCAATAGGCATATCACAAATATTGATAATCTTTGAATTTGGTCTCAAACGGCGTGTAGCTTCAGCAACGATTGCAGCTGGGTTTGAATAGTTCAACATCCAAGCATTTGGTGAATACTTTTCCATATAATCTACTAATTCGATAACACCTGGGATTGAACGAAGTCCATATGCGATACCTCCGGGTCCAGTTGTTTCTTGTCCAACTACACCGTGTTTTAATGGAATCTTTTCATCTAGACTACGCATTGCATATTTACCAACACGAATTTGTGCCATTACGAAGTCAACATCAGTAAATGCTTCCTTAGGATCTGTTGTTGCTTCAAATTCAATTTCTGGAGCTCTTTCTTTAATTAAAATAGCTGTTGCATCAGCAATTTTCTTTTGTCTCTCACCATCATTGTCATAAAACTTTAATTTTCTGAGTGGGAATTTGTCTAAACCATTTAATAATGTCAAAACAATACCAGGTGTATATGTACTACCACCACCAGCAATCAAAACGGAAAATTTTCTATCATCTTTTGCGTTAACCATGAGATACCCTCCAAATATTTATATAAATGACAAACCAATTAAAAGCGCTTTCATCAATTGACAACTGCATTATGGCATCGTTTCCGAATCGGTGCAATACAATTTGGATATTCAGGGAAGCATTTCATTATTTTGGATTTTTTTCATTTTTTGAAATTTATTTCATAGACAATAAATAAACCAATTTCAAAATACCCTCGTAGTATTTGAAATTGGTTTATTATTCGGGCTGTACGATAAATAGAGTTGATAGGCATTTTGCCATCAACTCTATTTTTGTATACCATTTATTAATAAAACTATTTTAGAACATCAAAAAGACACCATCCATACCTTTAGATGTTCTACCCTCTACAGCTTCACAATGAAAGGAATTTGAATGATGTCCCTAAGTAATAAGTCTATACGAAACGCTCTTGAAATGAAAGATGAGAATATTATCTTTACTGAAGACTCAAAATTTATGTTAGTTAATGGCATCAAGTCCTTAGTCTATTTTGCAATGCTAACTAAACAGATTGACCGTTGTCTTAACTGTGGCCTTGCAGGCCACTTAGTTAAGAATGGATTTAATAAAAATATGATAGTCGTTCCATCATTATCATTACGTCCAACGTATATAAGTCTGAAACGTCAAAAGTATAAATGTAAATCTTGTAACTCTATCTTTGTAGCCAAAACTAGTTATGTTTGGGAATATTGTCAAATCGCACAACCTGTTAGACAAATGATCTTATCAGAAACTGCTTTTAATACATCATTGAAGGATATCGGCAGACGTTTTAACGTCTCCGATAAGACCGTTCAACGTATCATCGATGAAGAAGCCAAGATGCACAAGAAATCACTTCCTGAACATCTTCCTAAGCACATGGCATTTGATGAATTTATGTCTACTGACAAAATGAGCTTTATTTGGTTAGATAGCGATAATCATCGTACGGGTGATATCTTGCCCAGAAGAACTTCATATCAAATCAGTAAATACTTCAGTCGATTTCCTTTGAAAGTCAGAAGACAGGTAAAAACTATTTCTTTGGATTTAAATGCCGGATACATTAATTTAGTACCAAAGTTGTTTCCAAAGGCCAAAGTCGTTGTTGATAGATTTCATATCGTTCAGATGATGAATCGTTCTCTCAATTCAACTAGAATACAGGTAATGAAACGAATGCCTAAAAGAAGTAAAGAATACTTGTTCATGAAGAGAGATTGGAAAAAATTCTTGGAATCATTCGATTCCATCGAAAAGATAAACCCTAAGTATCAGTACAGTGTTGGTTATTATGAAACGGATCTAAATTTAATCACAAAGTGTTTAGATTTGGACGAAGGTTTCGCCAAGTCCTACGAAGTATATCAAGATATTTTAAAGGCTATTAGAACAGGCGATACTGATACAATGAATCAGATACTACTCAATTATCATCCACTCAATACCGCTATGGATCAAACAATGACATCATTAAGAAAATATCGTAAACAAGTATTAAATGCACTGAAGCTTAAATATTCCAACGGATTTTTAGAGGGAATCATTGGAAGAACAAAAAAGATAAAAAGTAGTGCCTATGGATATCGTAGTTGGAACAACTTTACTGAATGTATAAATATTCAAATGTTTTGGCTTCGAGCAAGCTCATCAGCCAAATAAAAAACAGCTAGACCATTTATGGTCTAACTGTTAACTTGAACCGCCATCAACTTGATTTGACGAACAGCCGAAAACAAAAGGCATGACTCCCTGCGAATACAGGGAACATGCCTTAGCAGTTTAAAAATATTCAATTTTGTCTAACTTTTGTGTTGCACTTCATGCACTTTAAAATGACTCAAGGCTAGTTTTTATTTGCTACTGAGCCATCGTTAATGATGGCCATTTTGTTCTAAAGTACATTCGTGATGACGCAATGATTCACCGATATCTCATCCAGATACTAAGCCTTCTTCTCTCGAATGGAGCCCACCAGATCATCTGTAGCTGGAGCGTTCGCAAGCAATGCGCGAACATCATCAAGATTCACCTTAACATTCCAAACTAAAACACCAACTAACTTATCGGTATCTATGAAATAGACAAGCGATCCATGCGTTCGCCGATCAAAAATCAATTGCAATTTAGGATCAATATTACCGATTGCTTGCCAGGAAATATCAAAAATCATGGAATAGAAGTATGGGGTATGCTGATAGCTCATGTGAGCACCTGCCATATTACGGCCAACTAATTCACCAGAAAGTCGGGCATGGTCCACGTGCTCAATCCGTTGCCGACCCAAGATGTGATCTGGATAAGAGGCAATATCTCCAGCAGACCAGATGGCTGGGTCACTAGTATTGAGATACTCATTAACTTTCACACCACCATCAGCTAAATCCAAACAACTGTCTTCAGCTAAACTAATCCGCGGCGTAACGCCTAACCCAACAATGATCGTATCGGCTGCGATCACCGTACCATCCTTTGTCAATAGAGTCAAGTGGTCACCTTGGCGTTGATATGATTGGACAAACTGACCACTCATCAGTGTGACACCATTGCGTTTGAACGTGGCTTCATACTCAGTCCGAATAGGCTCAGGAAATTTACCCTCACCCAGCGCTTTTTCTGGAAAAATCATCGTAACTTCAGTCTCATTTTGGGTCAGTGACGATGCGAGCTCTGTACCAACATATCCACCACCAATGATCACAACTCGCTTGTTCGGACCACTAAATTTACGTAACTTGCGATAATCTGACCACTGTCTAAAGACTAGCACATGTGGATCAGAAGGTCCCTGGATTTGTCTAGGTTCTCCGCCAGTTGCTAGCAATAACTGTTCATACTTGATTTGCTCACTATCGGCCAATGTAATGACCTTATCTTGCCGATTAATAGCCGTAACCGTTGTCTTGAACTTAAAAGTCACATTGGGATAATTTTCAGCACCAATCTGAATGTTCTCTTCAGTAAATTCATCATCTAGCCATAGTTTTTTACTCAGTGCCGGTCGTTCATATGGGACATCCGCCTCTTGCGAAATAATTAAGATCTCACCCTCTGAATCTTCCTGTCGAATTCCCTTGACGGCATAGCCAGCAACCACTCCGCCACCAACAATGACGTATCGATAGCTGTTTGTCTGATCCAAATCACTCATCTAATCGCCTCCATAACTTTACTTTTTCTAGGATCATTGTAATATGAAAACGCCATGATTCGAAAAATAACGCTCAGAATTGTCAATCGTTGCTTGCTTTTATCAGAATAATAATTTTATTTACATACTGCTACAAAGCTATCAGATATCACTATGATCCAGATTTAGAATTGCGGATAACACAGCATAAAATAATATTATTTTAATTAAAAAACCTCAATTTTTAAGGTAATCATTTTTGATTTTAATTTGAAGTAACAATATTCGAAGAGTTGTCATTTTTCTTGGTCATTTCTCGGATTTTAGTGGAGTTAGAAGTTTCAAGTGGTCCGCTCTGCTATGATTCTCTCATGTAAACATCATCTTTGTATATTGAATTTCTTTCGATATCTGATAAAGGTCGTCCGTTTAATCCCTGTATTACGGGCAACATCTACATCACTCATACCCGTTTGATAAAGCTTAAAAGCGTGTTGCAAGCGGGGATCGTCTTGGGTGTATTGGGGTTTGCGCCCATGATATTTACCCTGCTGCTTAGCTAAGGCAATCCCTTGCTGCTGGCGCTCAATGATTCGCTTACGTTCACTTTCGGCCTGATACTTATAGAGTTCAATAATCAAGTTGGTCATCAGTTGACGTAAATTTGGGTCAGCAATCCCTGTCATGGACGGCAAATTTAACACATCTAGGGTGGCACCCTTATTTTGAATGGAGTTCATGATCTTAGTCAAATCATGGTTGTTTCTGCCTAAGCGATCTAATTCAGTGACCAGGACAATATCTCCCTCACGAATATAGGCCAGCATTTTTTGCAGTTCTGGCCGATTAGTGTTAGCCCCACTTAATTTATCCGTAAATAATTTATCAACGTCTTTTAAAGCCGCTAACTGTCGATCTAAATGTTGCTCCTTGGAACTCACACGCGCATAACCGATTTTAGCCATTTCCAATTCTCCTTTTGGACAGTTCTAATGAACACTTGTAATTCCTAGTATAGCACAGAAACAAAAAAGGCCACTAGGGTATACCCTAGTGGACGCCACGCTAATTTATTGAAAAAGGAAAAATTCTCCTTTCCCTAGATTATCTGTGTTTAATCTTGAATTTATAACGTTTTGATTTCCATTTACCATTTTTGATAAATCTTCTGGGGCTGTAAAATTTGAATGCAAAGGAGCTTCTTGATAGGCACTTTCCCCATATGTGATTGGATTCGTCGCATAATAGCCATTGATGAGCATCACTGGTAGTGTTGCTTGTTGATTACCTGTAAACGGTACTGAGTCCCGAACACCCATGTGACCATCACCCAAGGCAAAAATCGTCTCCAGATACTGCCGATTCGTCGTTGCCACATCTTTTAATGTTAACTTATCAATTTGCATAGTCTCCCCCACTTTCGACTTCATTTGCTGTAGTATAACATCCGAAATAGAGCGGTTTCATCGATTTGAGAATCACTTTGCTGCTTTTCGCATAAAACAATTGCTTAGTACCGACAGTATACTAACGTTAATGAGAACGTATTTAAAGTGACGGAATAATCTCGTTGTAACCAAAAAGCTTCGCCGACCTGACAATCAAGTTCTCGATTATCAGGTCAGCGAAGCTGAAATTATTTCTCAATACGCTTTATATAGTTGTAACACTCTCACGTTCAACCAATGTGACTGGGACTAACCGCGTGGCAGATTTGCCAACCAAACAATTAACACTTTCAATACCAATCTGGACAAAATTCTGGGTAACACTTGTCAACGCAGGAGTCGCAATATCGCAGATGAGCGTTCCATCAATGCTGACAACAGAAAGCGCCCCAGGTAGCTTCACATTACTCTCCTGAGCAGCCTTTTGTAGTCCGGCCGCCGTCATATCACTAGCTGCAACAACCCCAGTAATGCCCAACTCTTGATAAGCATTAAAAACATTATAACCAGCCTGATAACTATAATCTCCGGGTTGCACCCATTCAGCTTGCCCATGAATCGAATAATCTTTTAACGCCGCTTGATACCCAGCAAGCCGTTGACTACCTGTATGATAATGGTCGATTCCGGCTAGGCCAATTGTCCGATGACCATGCGAAATTAAATACTTTGTCGCCAAATAGGCCGCCTGATAATTGTCAGAGCTAACAGACTTGACGCGTTCATCTGCTAGATTGATCGAAACAAAACAAAACGGTGTCTTTGATTCTGTTAATAATTGTAAGTCTGCTTTATCTGGATCAATCGCCATTAACAAAATACCTGAAACAGTACGTTCCAAGGCGGTCACAATTGCTTGATGTTGTAACTCGGTATTCCGATTACCAGCATATAGAATAATAACCTGTAACCCGATCTCAGTCGCGCGCTGTTGAATACCATCAATAATTCCACTTGAAAAATTCGTCGGCGTGACGTTGACAATAACGGCAATCACGTCGGTCTTCTTTTTAACCAATTCCATGGCTAGTGTATTCTTCCGATAGCCGAGATCCTTAGCAACTTTTAAAATACGCTCCTGAGTCTTGTCGCTATATGTACCCTGTTTTTTCGCCAACACTCGTGACACTGTAGCAATTGAAAAGCCAGTTTTAGCGGCAATATCTTTGATTGTTGGCTTCATTTTTCCAGCTCCCCTCCGATTTAAATTAATTATAGCGCTAAAAGCAGGTAAAATCATTGCCAAAAGCGTAAACGTTTACTTTATTATTAAAAAAGCATTGTAAACGTTTACGTTAAGTGCTAGTATTGCCCTATTGAAAAATGATTACCTTTTAAGGAGATGGATTCTCATGAACCAACCTGCAGTACACCCGAATAAACCAATCGCTGATGTTTCCAGTAAGCCTAAGACATCTACTATTGCTAATTCGCTGCCCAACCTCCCATTAAAAACCATCTTTGCAATTACCTTTGGTTTTTGTGGGGTTAATATGGCCTTCTCATTACAATCATCACAGATGAGCCGGATTTTCCAGACCATTGGCGCTGATCCCACCAAACTAGGACTCTTCTTCATTCTGCCACCATTGGCTGGATTATTCGTCCAACCACTAGTCGGTAAATACTCTGATCGAACTTGGACGCGCTTTGGTCGTAGAATGCCCTACTTACTATTCAGCGCACCATTAGCGGCGTTGGTCATGGTGTTATTACCAAATGCTGGTTCATTCGGCTTTGGCTACGCTTCAACTGCTGCATTACTATTTGGTGCTATTGCTATTTTATTTATGGATTTATCAAGTAATGTTTGCATGCAACCATTCCGCATGATTATTGGAGATATGGTTAATGAAAATCAGAAGGACAAAGCATGGTCTTGGCAACAAGCTTTCAGTAACCTAGGAGGCGTACTTGCTACTATTCTACCGTTCGTCCTAACTTACTTTGGTGTTGCAAACACGGCGCAAAAAGGCGTTGTCCCTCTTTCTGTAAGAATTGCGTTTTATATTGGTGCCATTATTTTATTAGGCATCTCAGCATATACTATTCATACGGTTAAGGAATATGATCCTGACACGTACGCACTTTATCATCACATCGATCCTGAACAACATAAGCACACCAAACCTATTTGGCAATTAGTAAAAGAAGCCCCGAAAGCTTTCTGGGAAGTTGCCCTCGTTCAACTATTTGCCTGGATTGGTATTCAATATATGTGGACTTATACTACTGGTGCTATCGCCGAAAACGTTTGGCACACAACTAATGCTGCTTCGGCTGGCTATCAAGCTGCCGGTAATTGGTATGGAATCTTGACATTCGTTCAATCAATGGCCGCCGTTCTATATGGCTTCTTAGTTCTTTCACGGACTAATCCATACAAGCGAAAGTTTTGGTATCGCTTTGGCTTAGCTAGCTTCGCAGTTGGCCTCGTTTGGGTATTCTTTATTCACAACCAGTACCTATTAATTGCCCCATTCTGTTTAATCGGTATCGGCTTCTTTACGGTGCACGTCGAGCCCTTTAATATCTTTACTTCTTCACTAGATGGTGCCAATGAAGGCTCATATATTGGAATTTTTAACGGTACGATTTGCTTGCCACAAATTCTCGCATCCGTTGCCAGCTTCATGGTCTTTAAATTCGTTGGTAATTCGATGCCTGGAATGATGCTTATTGCTGGTATCTCAATGTTCATCGCGGTACTTGCCATTAGTATTATTAAGCAAGACAAGCCTCAAGAAGATTTGTCAGAGAATCCAACTAAATAAAAGTCATTTTACTAAGGAGTGTTTTTTAATATGAGTGCATTACCAAGTTACACACAGAACGGCCAAACGATCACGTTTGCTTTTACCCAACCATTACAATTAACTATTGTTACGCCGGAAATCATCCGCGTCTTTATTAATCGCGGTGAGCAAGGTGACTCCTATGCAATTGAGGGTCATAAAATTCAGGCGACTGATTTCACTATTGAAAGTGCTGGTGATCATTACATTATCCGGACATCAGCTTTAACGATTCACCTCGATTCCGAACGGCATCTTGATACCTTTGATAAAGATGGCAATGCCTTGATTACCGATTATCGTGGTGAACGCATTCACTTGAAAGGTGTCGACAAAGTCCATGAACGATTAGTTGAGGCAGAAGGCCATTCAGTGACTAAGGCACCTACTAAATCTGATCAAGGTTACTACGAAATCATTAAATCGCTAGCACCTGATGAATATTTTTATGGACTTGGTGACAAGACCGGATATCTAAACAAACGTGGTTTTGCCTATGATAATTGGAACGTTGATAACCCCGCTCCCCAGCTGGAGATCCTACCTAATATTTACAAGTCAATCCCAGTGATCTTGGGGCTAAAAAATGGACATCCTTACGGTATCTTCTTCGACAATACCTACAAGAGCCATTTAGATATGGGCAAGGAAAGCAACCATTACTACTTTTATTCAGCTGTCCAAGGTAACCTCGACTACTACATTATTGGTGGTACCACGTTAAAAGACATTGTCACCAATTACACCTACTTAACTGGTCGAACGCCACTACCTCAAAAGTGGACGCTCGGTTACCAACAATCACGGTGGGGTTACAGTGCTAGTCAAGAAGAAGTGCAAGCAATTGCAGATAACCTTGCAAAGTACGACTTACCATGCGATGCGATTCACTTTGACGTCGATTACATGGATGGTTATCGGGTCTTCACCTGGGACAAGGATAAATACCAGGGTAATCCCAAGAAGTTTATTACCAAGTTGAACCAGCAGGGTCTCAAGGTCATCCCGATCATCGATCCCGGTGTTAAACAAGATTCTGACTATCACATTTATGCCGAGGGTCTTAAAAAAGGCTATTTCGTTAAATCTGCTGACGGTGATGTCTATATTAACAAAGTATGGCCAGGTAACGCTGCTTTTCCAGACTTCGGTCGTCCAGAAGTTCGTCAGTGGTGGGCTAACAACGGTAAATTTTTAACTGATTTAGGTGTCGCTGGTATTTGGATCGATATGAACGAACCCGCTACGTTCGAAGGTCCGATTCCAGATGACGTGGTCTTTAATGATCAAGACACGCCTTCAACACATAAGAAGATGCATAACGTTTATGGCCATAATATGGCTAAAGCAACCTATACCGGACTAAAAGAGCAAACTGGCAACCGACCATTTGTCATCACACGGGCAGCTTACGCCGGAACTCAGAAATACTCGACTGTTTGGACCGGTGACAACCGCAGTATGTGGCCACATATCCAAATGATGATCCCACAACTCTGCAATCTAGGATTAAGTGGCTTTAGTTTTACTGGAACTGACATTGGTGGCTTTGCCTCAGACACGACATCTGAATTACTGACACGGTGGATTGAAGGGGCAATTTTCAGTCCACTGTTACGGAACCATGCAGCATTAGGGACTCGCCAACAAGAACCATGGGCATTTGGCGAGCCAACGTTAAACATTTATCGCAAGTATCTCAAATTGCGTTATCGTCTGATTCCTTATCTATACGATTTATTTGCTAAGGAAACCAAAACTGGCTTACCAATCATGCGTCCCGTTGTCTTAAACTACGATCAGGACCCTCGTGTACGCGACTTGAATGACGAATATATGGTTGGTGACGACATACTAGTTGCCCCCGTTGTTCAAAAATCTCAATTTAAGCGGTTAGTTTATTTACCAGCTGGTAACTGGGTTGATTTTTGGAACGGTGCTGAGTATGCCGGTAATCAGGATATTGTAGTCGATACCCCACTCGATAAACTACCATTATTTGTAAAACAAAACACCATTTTGCCATGGGGACCCGCTGTTAGCCACATTAGCGATGAGCCGTTGAAAGCGATGACGTTTAGAGTATTTGGTACTCAAGGGACCTACCAACACTATCAAGATAATGGACGTGACTTTAAGTATCAGTCAGGTGAATGGAACAATTACACAATTACCGTTGATCACAACAAGGTTAATGTGCAACTCACTCATCACGGTTATCAACCAGTTTATCAGCAGATCACAGTTGAATTGTCTGATCATGTTGTTAAACTCACTTACGATAATGACAGTAGCTGTTATCGAGAATAGTAGCTTAATATTTTAATCCTTAACTTTAATAAACACCTTAGGATACCAATCACTCCTAAGGTGTTTATTATTTCAATTACTATTGGTAGATTGTAAAATTAATCCGAATTTTTGGACAAATTTGTCAGCATAACCTGATACGGTGTTTGCCAGTCGAGTATTTTAAGCGGTCGCTGGTTAATTTGGAGTAACGTCGTCGTTAAATCTTGAGCACTAATGTGTTCAAAACGAGTCCCTTTAGGATAAAAATAACGTAAATTCCGATTAAAGCGTTCATTACTACCACGTTCAGCTGGCGTATAAGCATGGCAGTAATAGGTCTTAATACCATATTGTGATTCAAGTGATACTAGCCCACTAAACTCAGTGCCACGGTCCACAGTAAAGCTGTGCACCGGACCATTAAAAGTGGTTAGGAACTTAGTTAGTGCTTCATTAACAGTCACTGTCGTCCGATCTTTTAACCGGTATGCCCAAAGGAACCGTGATTTTCGATCGATTAAAGTTAATAAAACTGCCTTACTATGCCCACGAGGACCAACGACTGTATCTAGTTCAAAATCGCCGATGCGATTACGTTGATTAATCATCATGGGACGCTGTTCAATTGATCGCCCCAAAGATTGATTATATTTGGATCGTTGGTCAACGTTACGCCGTTGGCGTACGCCATGTTCAGGTAGATCATTCAAGGAGAAATCAATTCTCCCCTGATTTAGCCAATTATAAATAGATTTAGTAGCTAGTTTAAATTCGTGAGCAATCATTCCTGGTGACCAGCTTAGACGTAAATGGTTGAGAATTTTTTGCTTTAACTCATCGCTCAGCTTAGTTTTCCGACCACATCGTGATCGCTTGTATTCGGCATCTGTTTGTGCTAATTCAGCCTGATAAGGTTGACATCGAGATAATTCATAAGAAATTGTTGACGGTGATCGGTTCAGCCGAACGCCCATTTGGATATTGGACAGCCCTAGTTCACAAAAGGTTTCGATTTTAATTCGTTCGGAATAGGTTATACTAGACAAAAGATCAGCTCCTAAAAGATGGGTTTGTGGTAAACACCATTTTAAAGGAAGCTGATCTTTTTTGTCCGAACAGCGTTCGGATTAATTTTACAATCTACCTCTAACGCCACTTATTACTTTTACTATATCTAATATAATCACTTTAATCCTTCTATCTATGGATATTTGAATTATAATGCAGATAAGTACAACAATAAAAACAAAAGCCGAATTATTAACCTCATAATTAATTGCTGCGGCTATAGCAAGCAAAATATGCAACAGAACAAATTTTGCTATATTCATTTGTATCTTACCTAATTTTTTTATATGAATATATCTGTACAGGAACACACTAAAAAATGAAATTGCATTAGCAATAGCGGCCCCATAAACACCAATCCACCTAATTAAAGAAACAGTTAATAAAACGTTGACAATCGCACCTAACAAAGTACTATAGAAAACTCCAACGGTATTTTTACTTGCAGTATATAGTACACCTAAAAATCCGGATATGATTGTATAAATTGATACCAAAAGCATAATTGGTACTAATTTCCATCCACCATAGTAATCAGTAGCCAAAAGGATTCTTATCATTGGCTTCAGGACTGACAACATACCTAATGAAAACAAAAAAATCAAACTTATAATATATTCAAATACATTAGATATGAACTCCCTGCTGTCTTTACTATCATATTCCTCAATAGCTGTCATTTGCCAAGACTGAAAGAATATGCTTGTCAAAGTTGTAACCATCGTTGGAAACCTATTAACCATGGCATAGATACCATTGGCACTTGCTCCTATAATCATAAGAATAAAAAAACGATCTGATGCAGAGTTGAGCCACCATGCAAAGGTATTAGGGATTAATGGGATACTATACACACACATTTCTCGAAATAATTTTATATCAAACCATTTAAGGCGGATTTGCTTAATGATGGGTGTAGAAATAAGAAAATATATAATTGCCGCAATTTGACCGAGAACCATAGCTTCTAAATATGAACTAATCCCCCCATGAAATATCACTAAAAATATAATGTTCGAAGCTCCCATAATAAAAGTATTAATTATTCCAGCAACTGCAAACGTTCCTACTCGCCCAATTGCTCGAACATAATTCGATATCAATCCAAAGAAAGTCGTCACAACTAATAATAATGTTGCATCCAATATAGGATATTTTGAAATAAATGGGGCCACAGCCAATCCAGTCATGAAAGCTATTATTGAAATAATAGTCGTAAATAATAAGCCTGTTGAAAAAACCCTTTTTTTATCTTCAGACTCATCCAAAGTAAATCGAAAAACGCCATCTACCATATCTAAGTAGATAAGTGGGGAAACCAATCCAATAATTGTAGTAATTAAATCTGCTTTACCAAATTGAGAAGTTGTTAGAGTATACGAATAGACAGGGATAAGAATAAACTGCATCAATTTACTTCCCAAATTACCTACTGCAAAAATTGCCGAATTTCCAATTAGCTTCTTATACCTATTCATATGTTTGAATTACCTTCTCAAAATCGCTGAAATGTTTATTGGCTTCATCTTTCAATGCAATTAATGTCCTATCATCTATTAATGTATATTTAATATTCTTGTTTTCATTTATGTTAGTTAATTTAGCATAACTTTGTTGAGGAAAGAATGATTTAATTACGTTTTCCGTTTTTTTACTATAGCTAACTACAAATGTTGGCTTTTTGAAAACCCATCCTAGAATCATTGAATGATATCTTGTAGCAAAAATTTTTTTTGATCCGCTAATAATTTTTAAAGATTTGTATATATTACTATGCTCCACTATTCGGATATTCTTACTAACGCCTATCAATCTATCCTTGATTTCTCGAGCTTTCTTTTTATCACCTTCATGATTACAAAATGACATTAATACAACTTCATTGCCTCTGCTTATTTCCTTCTTCACTTGGTTACAAACAAATTGGGTATACATTTTATCAACATAAGAGCCAAACTTTTTTGTATTAATAACAGAAAACAGCACATAACCCGCTTTATAATTATTTTGGACAGGGAGGTTAAACACAATATCAGGAAAATAGTTTACATCCCCACAATTCTTAAATAAGTTATATGAGTATTCATCTCTAAATGATATTGATTCAATGGACTTAAAAAAATGCTGGTACTTTATTAGTTGTTTGTGAGAAGAATACGGGCCAAAGTTGCTCCCAATGACTAGATAATGTTTCACACGTTTCGCAATTATCATTCTGACTAAATAATCCACATTTAAAGAACCATTAGATGGTAACATAAAAATAGAGCCACCTAATTCTAAATATACAGGGTATACTTTGGCAATCTGGATTAACTTGTCATATTCTGATCCTTTTAAGGGATAATTAACTTTGACACTGACCTTATTAATTACACGGTCAATCAAAGAATCCCGTTTATTTATTAAGTTAACATTACTAATTCCCTTAAAGACAGAAAAATTTTTCCTCGTAGTATATATATCGAATTGCACCTTCGGGAACTTTTTAGAAATTATGTATAAAAATAGATCGTCCCCTAAATTAGTTTCCCAATAACCATTAATGAATATATGCATTATTATAACCTCTACTATTTCTTGCAATCTGCCTATCATAATCTTTCTTGTAAAGAAAGATTATATTTGTATTGTTCTTAAATGTTTCTCTAACAACACTATTATCTTCAAAAATATAAATATTATGTTCTGAAAAGTGGTCAGCAAATAACTTTATCATTAAGTCATCACCTAAATTATTATCTAAATATGCATCAACAACTATTTTCATAAACTATCCTTCTGTAAAAACTAAGCAATTAAACGCTTAGTTTTTATTAAATATTCTTAACGTTGTTTTATTCTATGGCAAAATAATTCACTCAATTTATATTTCAATGTAAAGATAAGCATATATAATGATTCCAACTTATATTTAAATAATGTAATGCCTATTCTTGACTTTAAATCAAAATCATTCAAATTTTTAAAAGAGACATCAATAACCTCTTCAAAATGATAATTACTTCTTCCTACTTGAATATATTTCAATTTTTCTAATGGGCTTTTATGTTTATCACGAATAGTATTTTGTACAAATCGTATATAAGTATTGGTTAAAGTGTTAATATATTGTGGTTTTAACTGTGAGTTATTAGAAATAATATTAGATTCTATCCACTTATTTACCCACATCATATCCTTTAAAAGAGTAGGTATATATTTATTAGACATAGAACTTTCACTCAAATGGTATTCGTATAACTCGTCCGATGAAACTATTATTTTTCTTGAATTTACAATTGATTCCAACAAAAATAAATAGTCTTCCGATATTTTAAGCCTTTCATCAAAAAAAATCTTATTTTTTTTGAGCATTTCTACCGAATATGCAGCTCTCCACACATAACCCAATAAATTATTTTTTGTAGATAACATACATTTCATCAGACAATTATTACTGACCTCTTGTTTTTTTTCTAAATTTTCCAAAAGATATGTATCATTATGTCTACGGCTATCGTTAAATACAGAAAATCCAAATATAAGTAATTCCGGTATATTTTTAGATAATTTTTCATTTATAAGATACAGTGCGTTCTTTACTAAACGATCATCAGCATCCATAAAAATAAGAAATTCTCCCTTTGCAAGACTAATTCCTAAATTTCTAGCCGAACTAACACCTCTATTTTCTGTATTTACTATCTTCACTTTTCTATTTGTGGCATATAACTGTTCTAAAAGTTTCTGAGTATCATCTGTGGAACCATCATTAACAATCAAAATTTCAAAATTTTTATACTTTTGATTTAAAATACTATTTATACTTTCTTCAATATACTTTTCGCCATTAAAGATAGGTACTACAATGGTAATCATTTTTTCATTCATGACTATCCTCCTTGAGCGCGTCATTGTTTTCAACCATTATTAATGCCATACCTATAAGTATCACTATCCAGGCAAACGTTGAGGCCATTCCAGAAGAAAAAATAGAATTAACAATTAGTAAACACATAAAAACATAGACATATAAATTATTTTTGGCGAATGACAAATAGCTACTGATAAATATTATTATTCCTATTGCCCCCATTTCAACATACAATTGAACTGTGTCCATTTCGAGTGCAAATCCACCAAATGTTTTATACATATAATCTGTTGAAGATCCAAATCCATACGTTTTAAAATCAGAATTTAGTAACCAATTTAGTCTGTCTGTTCTATTTGTAGAAAATGATCGTAGGTCCACACCTAATATCTGACTGAATTCTACTATGTGTTGGGGTTCAATAGCATAATAATAGGCAAATGCAAGTGCCATTAATACCAATCCAGAAATTATGAAAATATATATATTTACTTTTTTTCTTCTTATGTTAAA